>JBAUAY010000337.1:0-19252 GCA_049676235.1 Streptosporangiaceae bacterium | reverse complement strand
GCCCAGGCCCAGGCCGGCGGTGACCTGCCGGGTTCCGGCCGGGCCGGCCAGCCCGATCCGCGCCACGGTGACCTCCGGGCTCAGCTCGGCGGCGCCGGCTTCGGTCAGGTCGATGTCCACCCCGGTCACCCGGGCGCGGGCTGCGCCGAGCAGCCGGATGGCGAGTTCTTGCGGCACGCCGTCGGTGATGACCTTATCGGGGGGCCGTTCCAAGAGATCCGCCAGGTAGAGGGCGCCCAGGTCGCCCCCCAGCCAGATCGGCACGGCCCGGTGACCCGCGTCGTCGGCCAGCACGACCAGGTGACCGAGAGTCTGGAATTCGCCGTTGGCCAGCCTCCCGGGCCGGGGCTCGGCGTGCGCGATTCGGAGAGTCCTCACACTCTTAAGTGTCCGCCGCGCGGCCCGGTGTTACCCGGGCCGGGGCCGCGGCTTAGCAGCCGCCGATGTCCTCGCTCCAGACCTGAGGGGAGCGCTGCATCGCGCTTCCTTTTCCTTGTCGTAGCGAGAGTGAGACTCGAACTCACGGCCTGCGGGTTATGAGCCCGCCGCTCTAACCGGCTGAGCTATCTCGCTTCAGTGGGCACCCTGGAGTCAGACCAGGTGGTTGCCCGCCGAGGTCAGTACAGCTCGAGATCACCCGTCACCGGGTCGATGAGGTCGTCATAGTCCGGGCCGATGGCCAGGCACGTGCGAGTGGGAACGCCGCCGAACTCGGTCAGGCCCCGGTCGGTAATCAGGTGCGTGACCAGCCCGGCCTCGAGCGACTTCTCGTAGACGGCCAGCAATTCCGCCTCCGAGCCCACCTTGACGGTGACTTTACGGAAGCTGCTGTCAAGCCACGCCCGTTCGGCCTCAGAGAGCTCGATGCTCCCCACGGCGTTCATCCCCTGGATGACGCGTTCAGCCAGCCAGGCCGTCGACGCGTGCGCGCCCTGGGCGATCTCCTTGCCGCGGCGCATCCTCAGGTCGCGTCGGATGACGATGACCTGCTTCGTCGGGCGCTGCTTTGCAAGCTCATCCATGTGCGCCACCAGGGATTCGAACCCCGAACCAGCAGCTTAAGAGGCTGTTGCTCTGACCATTGAGCTAGCGGCGCGTGGAGCATCAGTCGGGAAGCAGGGACTCGAACCCAGTCAATCCTGGTCCCAAACCAGGCGCGCTAACCCTTACGCTACATCCCGGGAAGTGGAGATGGCCGGAATCGAACCGGCTGCGGCAACGCTTGCAGGGCGCGCCCGCTCCTTAGCTGTCACCCCCACGGGCAGGCCTCCGCGAAGCCGCTTCGGCCTGCCGTTATGGTGCTCACGCTATGGACGTGTCAAAAACCAAGCCTGTACGAGAGGCTCGCAGGGACGGCAGGAGTTGAACCCGCATTTTTCCGGTTTTGGGGACCGGCTGCCTATCCGCTGGCTCATCCCTAAATAAATGAAAACCGCCCCGATGGGATTTCCCTGGGGCGGTTGCCGGCAAGTGCCTCTTGACGCTTACACAGCAACCACTCCACCGATCAGGGCAGCACCGGGCTTTAGGGCAGCACCGGGCCGCGAGATCGGGTTCATGCACCCGGCTCGTTTCGGCGTCTGCCATGTCGTCATATGTCCATGGTAGGTCGTCCCGCAGGAGAGGACAATTGTATTTACCGGCGCATTATGAACTGGGGCATCGTCCAGGACGGTCCGCGCACCACCAACGCGGCCGGACGCCACCAACTCTCGGCTGACCGTCGGCGCACCAGTCCGGGGTAGCTGTTCCTGGCGGCCCGGCGTACAGTCCGTCAAGTCGCTCCAGCGTCCGGTTCATGCTGTCGACCCAGATACTGCCGCTGATCACGAAGATATCCCCACGCCCGCCTATCCCGGAACCTACAGCGGCCGGCGCCCGCGCACGATCGGGAAAGACCAAGCAGTTACATACGGCAACCATATCCCGTATTCCCCGAGTTACACTAGGTAACCTGTGGATGAATTGTGTAAAAGCCGGTGGATAACCGTTGCGACGTGCGGATAACTGTCGGCATTCTGTGGACAAAGTGTGGACTGAGAAAAAACAAAAATGAATTCCCGCAGACTCTTGCGTGGCCCCCCACAGAGGCAGTAGAAATGCTTTTACCGATGGAAACGGGCACCATCCGAGGGCAACCTCGGGACACGGGAATAGCCGGGAAACCGGTGGTTCAGGTGGGTGCTTGGCACCGTCGGGCGGCGCGTGGCGCCGGAGAAGCCGGGCAACTGGCCTATCTGGCGCGGCGCGGCCAGACAAGGCCCCCTTCATCTCATACATGAAGGGGGCCTTGTTGTATTCTGCCCGACCGCGGGGCTCCGGCCCGACCGACACGCCGGCACCAACGTCAACATCTCAGGCAAATCATGAAGCCGAACGATCCCGGCTCGACGACATCCGCCGCAGCCAGCCCCGCCGCCAGGTCAGGTCGGCATGATCAGCATTTTCCCGCCGACGGCGACCGCGCCCAGCGTGGCCGCCAGCCACAGCAGGAACCAGATGAACTGCGGCACGCCAGTGAGTCCGTTGAGTCTTTGCCCGTCCCCCGACCCGGTGCGCATCCGCCGGAGGACGCCGCGGACGCCGGACAACAGCAGAAACCAGGCGATGGCGTAAGCAGCGACGATCTGAACTCCGGCCGAGGTGTACCGGCCAATGACAAACACCAGGCCGGCCGCCAGCGGCACTGTGATCACGCCGTAGGACCAGCGGAGCCCGAACGCGAGGAGCACCAGGAGGAAAAGCGTCACCCACAACACATCCACGATGTGCCCCGTCTGGATTAGCCGCGCCGCGCCCAGCCCGGACAAGCTAGGTCCGACGTAGCCGATGAATGTGATGATGGCGGTGCCGAGACAGCCGCCGCCCTTGTTCGGGTAGGTTCTGCCTTCGGCGTCCGGGAGCCTTAGTTCTGTGCCGTCCCATCCGCGGAATAGCAGCGAGATCAGCACGGCATGGGCTCCTTCGTGCGCCATTACCGTGCCGTACTTAAGGACCTGCCAGGTCACGTCGAACGCCACCACGCCGAACACGCCCAGCCCGACCAGCGCGGCGGCCGAGCCGGACAACGGAGTTTCCGTCAGGCCCACGCTTGGACGGTAAAACTCCGGTTGGTGGATGTCTATCCCTGAACTGGGTCCGCCAGCGATGGCCGAGGAGCGCGGCGCGGGCCGCGAGCCACAGTCCCAGGGCGATCCAGATCCCGGCCAAGCCCAGCGCGTGGAAGCGCAGGACCAGCGCCGCCACCGGAACGTAGGCCAAGATGGCGAGGATCATCGCGCGGCGCATCGCGACGTAGTCGGAGAGGCCGAGGATGAGGCCGTCGAGGACGAACGCCAGCGCGGCCAGGGGCTGAGTCAGGGCCGCGACCTCCAGAGCCACCGTGGCGGCGTGCCGGACGGCCAGATCGGAGGTGAACAGGGCGGGCACCCAGAACGCCAGCGCCGCGGTGACGACCCCGAGCCCGATCCCGGCGATCAGGCCCAGCCGCAAGGTGCGCCGCCCGACCAGGTGCGCGCCCTCGGGATCACCGGCGCCCAGGCATGAGCTGACGTACACCTGGGCGGGAACTGCCAGCGCGTCGAGCAGCAGCGCCAGCAGGTACCAGACGCGCATGGCGATCTGCTGGCCGCCGAGCGCGACGGGGCCGAGCCGGGCCGCGATCGCGGTCGTCGTCAGCGGCACCACCCCGAGCGCGATCGTCCGCACCGACAGTTGGTGCCCGTCCCGCAGCAGGGCGGTGACTTCGGTGCGCCCAGGCCGGTGCGGCCGCACCCGGGCCCGCCGCCCCGAGGCGGCGGCGTACAGCGCGGCGGCCGCGACCTGGGCCGTGACGGTGCCCCAGGCCGAACCGAGCAGGCCCAGGTGCACGCCGTACACCAGGAAGACCTCCAGCACCACGTTCAGCACGTTCGCGGTGACCGCGATCTGCAGCGGCGTCCGGGTGTCGGCCAGCCCGATGAGATGCCCGTTCCCGGCGTACGACAGGTACAGGAAGGGCAGCCCGGCGGCCGAGGCCCGCAGGTAGCCGACCGAGCCGGAGAGCACGAGCTGGTGCGCGCCGAGTAGGGCCGCGACCCAGGGCGCCGCCACGACCATGGCCACCGCGACCGCGATCCCGCCTGCCGCGGCCACCAGGTAGGCCGCCCCGGCTGAACGGGCCGCGCGGTCGGCGGCCCGGCCCGCCAGCAGCCCGGCCACCGCCGAGGTCGTAGCGGTGGCCAGGAAGATCGCCAGCCAGGCCGTCATGTTGAGCGCGGTGGTCGCGATCGCCAGTGAGTCCAGCGGCACCCGGCCCAGGTGACCGACGATGGCGGTATCGGCCAGGCTGTAGGCGGGTTCGGCGGCTATCGACCCGAGCGCGGGCAGCGCGAGCGCCGCGATGCGCCGGTCCAGTTCCCGGTCAGACCGGTTCGGCTTGATGCCGCTCGCTTTGAGCACGCCGCGATCAGCGCTGCCCGGCGGCGAGCCGGACGCCGAGCAAGACGTTGCGGATGGTGGGCGCGGTGTCCGGTCCTGGCGTGCAGATCACCACCGCCGTGACCGGCCCGAAGGCCAACTCGGTCAGCATGATCACCAGTCTCCGCTGCCGGAGGGCAGCGGAGCAAAACCTTAAGACGCCACCGCGTCGGCCAGACCTTGACCTGACGGCTGACCGGCGTGTCACGACCTGGTCGGCAAGGTAGGCGACCGCTGGAGTCAGGATCCATGGGATCTGCACCCACGGTGTCCACCACACCAGCGCCAAAGTCAGCACCCAATAACCGGTGACGATCCAGGACACGGTCACGTCGGCTTGATACCGGCGCTTATCAACCTCCGGTAGCAGCACATCGTCGCGGCCTGCTTGACTTTGTACGGCCGACCGGCATACCAGCAAGGCTCCAACAACCAGGCCGAATAGCAGGGCTGCCAGGGGATTGGCCGGGTAGTGGCCCATGACGGTGGCCGCATACGGCAAGAAAGCGGTCAGCAGCAGCAGCGGAAAGTGCAAGCCGATCATCCACACGGATACCTCGGCTACCTGGTCGAGGAGAAGGTGGTGCTGCCGCCATACGATCCAGAGAATGAAGAAGGCGAGGATATAGGCGTAGAAGGCGCTGTGCTGAGCTACCAGGAACCGCCAGAGCCGGTCAACAGCCTGGGTCTTGGAGACGCCTCCTCCGGCCTCGAAGTCTGCCTCTTCCGGCCGGGGTATCTCGATCACCAGGAGCGTCATGGCTATGGCGAACACCGCGTCGGTGAAGAACCCGATTCGTTCGGCCGTGTGCCCAGGCCTGGCCGACCGTCCTGCAGGGCTGTCGGGCATAACATGTTCCCCCGTCGGTCTGGTGAAGATCCCAGCCGACAATAACCAGGATCGCAGGCAAGCATCTGACTTTCCGATCGATAGTCCGCGGGCGGAACATCGCTGATACCACCCTCGGGCCCCGGCGCCGTGACCGCGCCCCTGTCGTGCCCAGACCCTAGCCCGAGCCGGTAGCTGCCGAACCCTCAGCGGAGGTCAGGTGCTGTCAAACGAACTTTGTTCCACAGAACCTTGCCGGAACATACAGTCCCGCGGCGGGTTCGTGCGAGAAGACTCACACTTTTCCCCGCATACCACCATGCGTCCGAGCAGAGCCTGCGTGTTATCGTCGCTAATAACCATCGCTGCTCCAGACCCCGGCAGCGGCAGAACTAGTGTCCTGCCCTGGCGGTGAGTTGAGTGAGCAGTCCTGGCGACCCTAACCGCGTGACCGGTAACGGACCGGCCGCCCAGGCCGCCCTGCGCCCGCATGATCGCCGCGACCCGTGGCCGTGCACCGGACCAACCGGCGTCATATGCGGGGTCGGCCTCGTTATCCCGCTGACCAGCTATGGCCGGTATGAGGGGGGCCTAGTACGGCAGCCGTCGTTGGGAACAATTGGCGGCTGCCGTACTAGTCTTCGCCATCTTTCTTACCTGGCGTGACGCCTTCGCGAGGCTCGCCGCCGTGTCCACAGGGCGCCGAGGAGAAAGGCGCCGAGGAACACGACAATGCCGATGAACAGCAGGTACAACAGGCCCTTCACGACAACGCCCACGATACCTAGCGCTATCGCCGCGATCACCAGCAGTAGAAAGACAACCATCCGATCCTCCGCTCAGCCGGCGCTCAGCGCCTGGCCAACCGCCGCTCACCGCCAGCGCCCGGCTCGTAGGTCAGGCCGTAGTGCTTAAAGATCGCCTCTTCGTCGCCCGCCGGTAGCTCACCGTCGGTGCCGATCGACGGGGCATCCTTCACCTGCTTCTTGTCATAGCAGACCTTGAGGTAGTGCGGACCCACAGTCGCCTGGTCAAGAGGCACGAACACGAGCCTGTACCGGGTTGGCATTCCGACCTTGATCGTGCCGAACGATGGCATGTCCGTGCCGGTGTCAACGTAGACGGCTTCCAGCGCACCGATTTTGCGGCCCTGGGCGTCAACTACGTCGTGACCGCGCCATTCCCGGATGTTGGCAGCCTCGAACACGCCAGCCTTCTTCCCGCAGCGCCATGCCGCCGTTTGTCAAAAATACTACGCCGATGGGAGGCACAGACAAGGCTCACCAGGCCTGGCGGCTGGCGCAGGTCATCGCAGCGCTTAAGCGCGCCCGCTGCCGCTTCGTCGGCTGCGCATCGTGACGGATCACCCATGGCGGAGGATTCCTGCTGCCGGATCAGGTGCCACGGTGAAGGCGTCTACCACCCATCTCGACTAGTCGAGGATTTAGTACCCTGAATTCGAGGAGACAGCCAGGCTTTTGCCTGCAACGTTTGCCGGGTCCACCATGATCTCTTTCACCGGCCTCCTGATCGTCGGCGTGGTCGCCGTCACGGTCCCTCTGTTCCTGGGGCTCGTCCCGGCTATAAAGGTGCCGTCGGTGGTGCTGGAGATCCTCGGCGGGATCCTGGTCGGACCCGCGGTCCTGGGGTGGGTGCATCTCGATGTAGCTGTCCGGGTGACATCGGACCTGGGCCTAGGTTTCTTGTTGTTCATGGCCGGCTTCGAGATCGACCTGCGGCGGTTCGACCGCCGGATCCTGATCCTGGTCGGCCGGGCTTTCGTTCTTTCCGCGGTGCTGGCTTTCCTGCTCGCCTACGGGTTCCGGCTGGACGGCCAGGTCAGGGATGGCCTGCTCGTGGGGATCACGTTGATGGCGACGTCGCTCGGGGTCCTGGTGCCCATCCTCAACGACGCGGAACAGACTGAAACGTACTTCGGTCGCCTGATCATGGCCGCGGGTTCGCTGGCCGAGCTCGCTCCGCTTGTCCTGCTGTCGGTGTTTTTCTCGGCTTCGTCGGCGAACCCGTCGGTCGAGCTGGGGCTGCTCGCCGGGTTCGTCGGTCTTACCGCCGCGGTCGTAGTGGTGACCCAGCGGGTCAGGGGATGGGGTCCGCTGCGAGAGGTAGTGCGGCGGCTGGAGGACACGAGCTCCCAACTGCGCGTGCGGTTGGCCATCACCTTCGCCCTGGCCTTCGGGGTGGTAGCCGAGCATTTCGGGCTGGCCACCATCTTGGGGGCATTCCTGGCCGGGGTCATCGTCCGCCGGACCGACGACTCGCCGGCCTCCCAGGAGGAGTTCCAGGGAAAGCTGGAAGCGATCGGCTTCGGCTTCCTGATCCCGGTGTTCTTCGTGAGTACCGGCGTAGGCCTCGACGTTTCCTCTTTGTTCGGCAGCACCCGGGCGATCATTGACGTGCCGGTCTTCCTGGTCGCGCTGCTCGTGGTGCGGGGACTGCCGGCTCTGCTGTACGTGCGGGCCGTCGGGCGTACTCGCGCCATCGCAGCCGGTTTCATGCAAGCCACGTCTCTGACGTTCATCGTCGTGGCTACCACCATCGGAGTCCAGACCGGTCATCAACGGGCGTCCACGGCCGCCGCCCTGGTGGTGGCCGGCCTGTTGTCGGTGATCATCTACCCGCCGGTCGCATTGCGGCTGCTGAAGAGCGCCGCCGACCCTCAGGTGCCACGCCCTCCAGCCCCTCGACCGGACCCTTCCTAGTCCGCCAGCGTGCCGTCACTGCTCGATGGTCGCCAGCACGCGCCCGGCCGAGACGGCGTCGAGTAGCCGCTGGTAATCCTGCTCGTTCTGGTCGGCGTAGGCGATAGCGAAATCCGCGATGGCGTGGTCGAAGGCCTCGCCGGTGCCCAGGTAGCCGGAGATCATGGTGGCCCGCCCGGTCCGGGCGTGCGCGCGGGCCAGCGCCCAGCCGCAGAGCCTGGCGTAGTAGTCGAGCTGGAGCGGGTCCATCAAGGGGACGCTCATGCTGCCCTTCATGTCGCGCAACTGGCGTACGTAGTAATGCTTGAGGGCGGTGCCATTGGTTCCGGCGCCGGTCGTCCAGCCGAGGAACGGGTCGGTGGCGGCCTGGGTCAGGCGCTGGCCCATGACGACCCGCTCGCCCTGGTGCTCGTATTCGCTCGGGCCAGCGAACGGCGCCAGGACCGATTCTTGTGCCTCCTTCACCTGCAAGAACAACGGCTCGTCGGCTCGGTCGCCGATCAGCAGCATGACGAACGCCTCAGTTCCGACCGACCCGACGCCGACGACCTTGCGCGCGAAGTCGCCAAAATAGTAGCGCCGCAGCACCTCCTGCCGATCCGCGTCCAGCGTGTGCTGGTACAGCGCGACGGCGCTACGCAGTTCCTCCAGGACGCCCGGGTAGAGCTCGATGGGGAAGCGGACGATCACCGGATGGGCCGGGCGGATGCGGTACTGCCCCTCGACCTGGTCGCACATCTTCAGGAATGCCTTGAGGCTCGTGCGGCGGTGCGCTTGCGCTATGTCCCGGTGGCGGCGCCGTACGGCCGCCTTCGATTGGACCGCGTCGAACAGCCTGCTCACTTCATCGATATCGATCCTGGAATACCAGACCTCGAGGAAACGCATCGCAGCGTAGCCCGTCATCTCGATGCGATAGCTGCGCACGGCCATACGCGCGGCGGTATGGGCATCGCGGTCCTTGAAGCCATTGTCGCGCGCAGCGACGGCGAAGCTGGCCGCCAGCCGCTTGACGTCCCACTCGAACGGCGCAGGCAGCGTCTCATCGAAGTCGTTGACATCGAAGACCAGGCGCCGGTCGGGCGCCGCGTACATGCCGAAATTCAGCAGGTGCGCGTCCCCGCAGGCCTGCACCCGGATATCAGATGTAGGCGTGTGCGCGAGATCCCATGCCATCGACGCGGCAGCGCCGCGGAAATAGGCAAACGGCGAGGCGATCATGCGCCCGTAGCGGATCGGTATCAGATCCGGCACCCGGGCCTTGGCCTGCTCCTCGAGAACGGTGACCGGGTCTGGCCGGTCCGCCGGCGGCGCCCACTGCGCGTGGCTTGACCGGGACGCCGAGGCGCGCAGCTCGCGGCCCCTGGCCCGCCACTCATCAGGCGTGAGCACCTCATGCGGCGGGGCAAGAACGCCTGGGCTGATCTTGCTCACGAGAACCCCTCCCCGATCCTTGACCGCCGAATGCTTTCGGCGAATTCCGCCGAGGCCTACGGCCATCTGAAGGTCTCAGCACTATCGAAACTCTACGGACAAGCCGCCATCACGCATAGTGCCCAGGGCTGCGGTGCCACCGGATGGCTCGGGGTCCTCACCTACCTGCAGGCGAAGGGACATGGCACGCCGCCTGGATGCAACCGGCGTCCCGGCCCTGCTCGCGATCTTAAGATGCACATGTGCCCGATCCCCTCTTCGCCGCGCCGCGGCTCGCCGAGATCTACGACGTGCTGGAGGGGGAGCGTGATGATCTCCATCACTATCTGGCGTTGGCTGCCGAGTTGGGTGCCCGGAGCGTGCTCGATGTCGGCTGCGGTACGGGCACCTTCGCCTGCCTGCTAGCTGACCGCGGCATCGAGGTTGTCGGAGTCGATCCTGCATCGGCATCGCTTGACATAGCGCGGGCCAAGCCGGGTGCGCAGCGGGTGCTGTGGGTGCTGGGTGACGTGACTAGCCTGCCGGAGCTTCAGGTGGACCTGGCGACAATGACTGGCAATACCAGCCAGGTGTTCCTGACCGACGAGGAGTGGACCGCGACGTTGCGCGGTATCTACGCTGCGCTCCGCGCAGGCGGCCACCTGGTATTCGAGGTCCGCGATCCGGCCCGCAAGGCATGGCTGGACTGGAACCGCGAGGCCACCTACGTCAGCCGCGAGATTCCCGGCGTAGGCGGGGTCGAGACCTGGTACGACGCGACCGAGGTAAACGGCGAATACGTGAGCTACCGCAGGACCTACGTATTCGCCGCTGACGGGACGACGCTGACCTCGGACTCAACCCGGCGCTTCCGGTCGCGGACCGGGATCGAAGGCTCACTACGGTCGGCCGGCTACACGCTGGTAAGCGTCCGCGACGCGCCGGACCGCCCCGGCCGTGAATTGGTCTTCATCGCCAGGAGAACGGCCTAGCCCGCGCCACGCCTTGCCGCGCGATCATCGCTGCATCGGGCCCGTGCGTGGCCCGCCGCCTTGATCGCTCTTCCCCTGCTCGCCAAGCTCCTCGTCCCACTCATGTCCAAGATCATCCAGGGTTGTTGTTAGCAAATCCGTTAGCAAGATCGACAGGGCTCACTGCTGCGGAGACGGCAGGCCATCAAAGGCCCCGGCTGCGCTGACCGGAACTAGCCTGCTGCTTGGCCCACGTGTGGTTCGCAGCTCCATGATGCGTGCCTGGAAGTGCCAGTGGTACGCTCCTCGGGTCCGGCGAGCCCAGATGGCCGGGCTACCTCGTGGCGAGACGAGTCCCAGCATGACCGACGAGATGGCTGTTTCCTATCAGGCGGCAGTCCGCGGGACCCCGGTGCTGAGCAGTGCGGGCACGCAGATCGGCACTCTTGAGCATGTGCTGGAAGTACCCGAGGTCGATGTATTCGATGGGATCGTGATCGTCACCAAGGCTGGCTTGCGCTTCATCGACGCCGATTACGTGCAGCGGATCACGCTGAGCCACATCTGGTCCAGCCTAGACGACGCGCAGGCCGCCCAGCTGCCGCCACCTGAAGGGGCGCCGGTGTACCGCGTCGATGCGCTGCAGGACGCGGGTCATAGTCTGCACGACGTCATGGGCCGCCTGTTTCGCCGCCCGCACTGGACTCGTGAGGATGACCAAGGCTAATTGGCCTGCCGAGGGAGCCGGGCCACCGGTCCAGTACGAGCTTGAGTTCACGCGGGCTCAGGGAGGGTGAGTTACATGTCAGCGTGGCTTAGCCAGTGGGTGCCCGCGTCCGGGATGCCGACGGCAGCGGGGGGCGTCGTCCGGCCAGGGCCGATCTCAGTGCGGGTGGATCAGGACGAAATCCTTGAGTCCGATCATCACCAGCCCCAGCGCGGCCGCAATGGAGGTGGCGAAGAAGAGCTGCCAGCCGCGCAGCTGGGCGGCTCGACCGGCCAGCCATCCGTGGACTGTCAGCAGGACGATCGCTGCGACTAGCCCGACGTTGGCGGCGGTGAGGGCAGATGCCCCGGCCAGCCGGGCCAGCACCAGCGCAAGCAGCGGCGCGTAGGACGCGGTGACCATCGGCCAGGTCGCGGCCAGTGCTCCCCAGATGGATGCCCTGCTGGGCAGGCGGCCCCCTTGAACTTGCTCGCCGAGAACCTCGGCGTACCCCTCGGCGAGCCAGTACACCAGCAACGTGACCACGACGCGCGGCCCCAGGTTCTTCGTAGTCGGCTCCCGCTGGCTTTCGCTAGCCGCGTCCGGTCCGGGCGGGCTCCCGCCTGTAGCCCGGTGCCGGTGCTGGTCCTGGGAACCCCTTAAGGTTGTCGCGCGATGGTTCTGCGGAGGCATGAAGGAGATCCCGGGCGGCTATGTGCACCTCAGCCGCGGCGAGTCATCTTCTCTGACGTGCCGGCTGGCAGCCCCCTGAGAGGTACGAGATCATGAGCATGAGCACGGCGGAACTGGAAACATTCCTCGCCCAGACCTTTCCCACCCCACTTGGCGTCATTGCGACCTTGCGCCGTGACGGATCACCACACATCGTCCCGGTGTGGTTTCGGTGGGGCACAGGCGCGGTGACGATCTGGACCACCGAAACACGCGTCTGGGTACGTAACCTGCTGCGCGACCCGAGGGTTGCTTTCTCCGTCCAGACCTTCGAGGAGCCGTACCCGGCAGTCATGATGCGGGGGGACGCGACTGTCGCGACGGCAAATGACGCCGCCATGATCGAGGAGATCCGGGCGATCACCCGCCGCTATATCGTCCCTGAGGAGGTTGAGGGGTACATTGCCCGCTGGCCGGACTTGCGCACTATCGTCACGATCGTCCCGGCGCACATCGTGTCCTGGTCGGCCGGAGGCTGAAACCTTATAGGCCGTGGTTGCAGCCCTGCCTCGTGGCAGAAAACCCCTCAGAGTGGTCCCATGACCGTGGCAGGCGACACTATGCGGGCCGACTGGCGTGGGCAAGTCGTCGTGGGTTGCGCAATCTTCCAGCAGCTCTACCGCTCGGGCGTCAAGGTTACCTACGTGGACTTGGATCAAGTTGGCCTGTGCTATCCGAATCCCGCCGAGGATCCGCACAATCATCGGGTAAGGCAGACCATATTTCCTGGTCAAGGCCCATATCCGTTCATGAACGGTGGAACTCAGGTTTAGGCCTCCGACGCCCCGCCGGCATGGGCCGTGCCTAGGCTAAAATGCAGCGGTGACCGTGACGGAGTGGGCGACGGTCGCGTCGCTGGCGACCGCGGTGGGCACCCTGGTGCTCGCGATAGCGACCTTCGCAGCCGTCCGCTCGGCGAACTACTCGGCACGCGCCGCGGACCGAGTTGCTCGTATCGCCGAACAGTCCGCCCGCATCGCCGAGCGTTCACTGATGGCGGCAGAGCGCCCGCTGCTGATGAGCTCGCGGTTGCAGGACCCGGAGCAGAAGATCCAGTTCCTGGAAGGCAGGTTCGTGAGAGTCGCCGGCGGCGCCGCAACTCTGGAGGTCGCTGACGGCGTGGTGTATATGGTGATCTCGGTCCGGAACGTCGGCACCGGGCTCGCCGTCATGCACGGCTGGCACGTCGAGGTGACCGGGCAACCACAGCAGACCCATCCGCCACTCGAGGATCTCACCACCCAGACCCGCGACATTTACGTGGCATCCGGCGACATCGGATTCTGGCAGGGAGCGTTGCGCGATCCGGCCACAGCCCAGTTCAAGGCCGCCGCCGCCGCGGTCGAGGCTGGCGACCCGATGCTGCTCAGCATCCTGTACGGCGACTGGGAAGGCGGCCAGCGAGTGATCAGCCAGTTCGCGCTACGCCGCGCGAACGGCAAGTGGCTAACGACAGCGGGCAGGCACTTCAACGTCGACCGCCCCGATCCACGCTAGCCGTAAGTGCGGATGGTACTTGGTGCCACCCTCGCTGACTGCGGAGTTTCTTGGCGCCCAGCAGCGGCTTGGTCGTCTTCGACACGTTTCTCAGTGAACTTCGGCTGGGAGGTGAGCAGCTGCTTGGTGAAGTCATAGGCACTGGCCCCCAATTCCTTGGGTTTGAGCGGATATCGCTAACGGACCAGAGCTAGTCGATGAGCAGTTCCCAGTACGGGTTGAACTGGTAGTTGCCCGCACGCGCGGAAAGGACGGTCAGGTCGAGTGGGTTGTAGAGCGGAACCCACGGGGCCTGGTCTGCGAGCTCGCGGTCGATGTCGGTCCACTGGCCTGCGGCGGCGGGATCCCGGATCTGGCAGGTCAGTGCCTGCTGGGCCTGGGTGTCGATCTGCGGGTCGCAGAACTCTGCCGTGTTGTCGTTGTTCGGATTGCCGGGGAGGAAGGATCCGCAGGTGAATAGGGGGTCGATGAAGTCGGATGGCGACGGCACCGGATCGCGGCGCTGCACTCTGCTGGCTCAGCCCAGGAGCTGGAGAAACTCGTCAGTGGTCAAGTCCGCCTGCCGCAGGACGACGCCAACGTGCCGCGTTTCATTACGCCGTACTGCGGGATGACGGCCACGCGCCCTCCCTGTGGCTTCGTCAATCATGTGACCCTGGCTGACCACGCCGACCTCCAGGCACTGTGCGATGAACCAGTTCTCTTCCTTCTGGTGCAGGTCCACTTGCCGATACGTGACCGGGTTACTGGATGACCTTCACCGTGATCGACGCTCCCGCGCCTGCCGAGCTGATCTCGATCTCCACCGCCGCGGTGCCTTTTATGGCCTTGTATTCGACGGTGCCGCCGGACTTGGTCGTCTTCTCCACCTGCCAGCCGCCCGACTGCAGCGCGTTCTCGTAGAACGCCGTGACCTTTTCCGCAGAGTCGGGCGACGTCAGCACCGTTTTGCTGGCCCCGCCTACATGTTCGCTGTTGGTGACGGTCGAAGGCTTGTACTCGGGTACAGCGTCGCCGCTCGCCGCGGTCATCGTGGCCGCGGCCGGGGTCGTCGCGGCCACGGCTGTCGTCGCGGGCGCTGACGTCGGGCCGGAAGAACTGCTACCGGAGCTGCAGCCCACGATCCACACCGACAATAGAAGGATCAGCGGGACCGCGATCCAGTGCCATCGTGCGTTCAGGACGTCGCGCCCGGCGGCGGATCATTAGGGGCTAGGTAGGCGCCGATGGTCCGGAAGATGGCCTCGCTGGAGTTGGTCGAGTTCCCGTGCGCGTCGAAGGCCTGCGGCGCGAAGGTGTTGGCGACCGCGATGGCGATCTTCTCCGACGGTAGGTAGGCCTCTGTTGCTGCGTAGCCGCCGAAGCTGGGGGTCTCCACAAGCCACGAGCCTGTACGCACGATGCCGAGCCCGAAGTTGTAGCTATTTGTCTGTTTGACGCAGGCGCACCCCGACTGTGCGTGCCCGAAGCCGAGCAGGTTCGGGCCGGTCTGCGCTTGGTAGCTCGACTTCGACAGCAGGGCGCCGCTGCCGATGCCTTCGGCCGTCTTCGTCATGTCATAGATGTTCGTTGTCTCGGCAGCGCCAGCAGGCGTTGTCCAGGCCGGATTCCAGTAGGTCGACTCTTCGTAGAACGGGGTCGCCGGCGGGATCCCCAGGGCGTCTCTTCTTTCTGAACTGAAGGCATGCAGCACCGGATCCGGGATGGCGGCGGTCGAGGAGGCAACGGTGTTGGTCAGGCCCAGCGGGCCGAGGACGTTCTGGTACAACAAGGTGGCCAGGGGCTTACCGCCGGCCATCTGGAGGATCTGGCCGAGGATCACCATGTTGGTGTGCGCGTAGCCCCAGTTTGTCCCCGGCGGAAAAGACACCGGGCGCGAAAAGGCGATGGCTAGGAGTTCAGGCATGGTGAACTGATGAAATGGATTCTGGTAGAACTCTGCGATGAACTTCGGGTCGGTCACGTAGTCGGGGTATCCCGAGGTCATGTTGGCCAGCATCTTCACGGTGACCTGGTTGGCTTCGGGCAACTTCGGCAGCCACTGGGCGATCTTGTCGTTGAGGCTGATCTTGTGCTCGTCCACGAATTTCATCAGCAGCGTGGTCAGGTAGGAATATGCAACCGAGCCGTTGCGGAAGTGCATGGCCGTGGTCGCGGGCACACCGGTCATCGACGTGCCGAACGCTCCGGTGACGACCGGCTTGCCATCGACGGTGACCCGGAAGATGGCCGCGTTGAGATGATCGGCCTTCATAGCCTTCTGGACAATCGCAGCAATGTGCGCGGCCTGATTACCCGGCGTCGCTGATACCACTGCAGTAGCGGACGAGGCGCCCGCTGCCGCCGACGTGGCGAGTGAACCACCGAGCGCCAGCACAGCCACGCCCGTAATCCACGATATGCGCCGTCGATGCTGATGTACTGTCATGCGTTTGATCATGATTCCTTCCCGTTTCTGATGAGCGACTACGGCTGATCCAACCGACGAGAATCGGACGATCGGCGATACCCCGCCGTGGACGCGAATCGCTGGGCGCGGGCAGGCCGCCTCGGCCTGGCAGGTGAACCCCCGGGGTCATCCGGGAGCGTTGATGATTGACTCGGCCCGCCGCGCTTGATAGGTACGGTTTCCGGAGTGGCAAGGTGATCGGGCCGAAGAAGTCACCGCTTAGGTTGTTGTCGGAGTCCCGGGACTGCGGGACCGAACGAACCGACTGCGAGCAGCGACAACCGGACGGAGCTCATGATGGCCGGCGCTTCATCCGTAACCAGTCAGGGGTGCCTGGTTAGTTGATCATGCTGGGTGCGGCGGCATCCAGGCGTTGCCGTTGAGGGCGTCGCGGATGGCAGCGAGGGGGTGGCGGCCGTGACTGCGGGCGGTCGTGAGGTAGGAGCGGATGCGGCAGTGGCGCTGCAGGGTTGAAAGGGTGCGCCAGCAGCCGCTGATTTTCGCGGCGAGCTTGTAGCCGCGGACGGCGTTCTCCGATCCGTTGTTCGTGGCGGGCACGTCGAAACGGGTGGCGAATAGCCAGACCTGGGCGGCCTTGCGTTTCAGCCGCCGGGCCAGGATCAGGCCGGGGTGGTTTCCCTTGTGCCAGCGGCGGGACAGGTTCACCGAGATCCCCGCGGCGACGGCCTGGTCATAGCTGTGCCGCAGCCCGGCCAGCAGGACAGGGCCGAGGCTGGCCTGGCCGGCGTCCCGGGCGGCCCTGACCGCGGCGGCAGCCGCGCGCAGCGCGTCGCCGGCCTGCCGGGCCCAGACCTGGGATACCGGGTCGATCGCGTAAGCATCGTCGAGGTACCGGTACAGGTGGGCCAGGCACTGCTGGACTCCGGCGAGCCCGGCGTCGTAGCTGAGGTATCCGCCGTAGTCGTCGCGGACCAGGACCCCGCGGTAGCCGTCCAGGATCCCGAAGCCGGTGATCGCCGCCTTGGTGCGGTTCCCGGCCGCGCCGTACCAGATGAGGTCAGGACCGCCGCCGGTATAGGCGAGCATGGTCCGCACCGTGTAGACGTGCGGGTTCCCGCAGCCTTCCGCGCTGGTAGCCGCCCCGGTGAGCGGCGCCGGGGTCTCGTCGGTGCCGAGCACGTCCGCCGCTTTCAGGGCGCCTTTCAGCGCGTCCTCGAACCCGGCGGCGATTAACGCAGCGTCCAGGCGGACCAGGCACCGCGACACGAACCCCGTGGAGACCGGCGCCTTGAGCAGGGCACCCATCAGGTCCGCGGCCCGCTCGATCCCGATCACGTCCGTGCTGGCCAGCAGCGTCGCCGCGGCGGTCACGTTCGGCCCGTAGCACGCCGGGCCGCCAGTTACCCCCGCGGGGGCCGGCGCGGTCGTCACGTGCCCGCACCCGCAGCAGGTGCGGCGCATCATCTGGTACTCGGTCACCATCAGCGCGGCGGACGGGATATCGAAGACCTGCACGGCCGAGGCGACCCGTCCCGGCGCGCCGGCCAGGCCGGTGCCGCACCCGCCGCACAAGCCCGGCTCGATGACCCGGGTCTCATCCGGCCGGACGACCCGCGTCAGGCTCGCACCCGGATGACCTTTCTGCCCGCCCTGGGCCCGGCCCGGCCGCGTCCGCCGGCTGCCTGCCCTTGCCTTCGCCTTCGCCTCGGCCGCGGGGCTGTCCTGGCTCGGGGGCTGCGAAGAGTTCGAGGAGTCCCGGCCCGCCTGCCGGCGCAGCGCCGCCACCTCAGCACGCAGCGACTCGATCAGCGCGGCCTGCTCCGCCACCACCGCCAGCAGTTCCGCGACCCGGGCAGCCAGATCCTCATACGACGGCTTCTCCGGATGCGGCACCACCGAACCCAACCATGATCACAAACCGGACGCCAGCACCGACACGCCGCAGATCAACAAGGGGCCTGACTGGTTACCTTCATCCATCTGACTCCTTCGCTTTGAGAACGTCGACAGTGCTGGCCAGGATCGGCTTGCTAGGACTCGCCCCACCGCTGGTCGGGGCTGCATATGGCCGTCGGCACCCCTTGGGGAGACTCTCGCAGAAGCCCCATTGGCGGACAATTGACCTGACTGCAGGGACTTGGGCTTGTACCTAGGTACAGGCCCGGCAGGTAGCTATGTCATCTGGGCTGCAACGTGAACTCGACGGCGTCGATGCCCAGCGTTCTCCGGATCGAGGCCGTCACGACGAGAGGAAACGGACTACGGCTAGGACGCGACGGTGGTCGTCGTCGCTGGGAGGTAGAGCGAGCTCGTCGTAGATGTGCGAGGTGTGCTGCACCACCGCCCGTTCGGACACAGATAGGGCGCGGCCGATGGCGGCGTTGCTCCGGCCCTCGGCCATCAGCGCCAGCACTTGCTGCTGGCGCGGTGTGAGGCGTCGTAGCGCGTCGTGGGCAGTGCGGGCCCGCGCCAGCAGTAGCTGCACCACCTGGGGATCGAGTACGGACGCGCCGTCATGCACCCGGCGCAGGTCGTCGCAGAACGCGTGGACGTCACCGATGCGCTGCTTGAGCAGGTAGCCCACCCCCGCAGTCGGCTGAGCGAGGAGTTCAATGGCGTACCGACGTTGCAGGTGCTGGGAGAGGACCACAACGGGCAAGGTTGGGTGACTCCGGCGGATGTCCAGCGCCGCCCTCAGTCCCTCGTCGGTGTGCGAAGGCGGCATGCGGATGTCGGTCACCAGCAGATCCGGCCGGTGCAGCTCGACGGCCTGGACGAGCTGGTCCGCATCGCTCGCCGCGGCCACCACGTCGAATCCGCCCCGCTCGAGCACGTGTGACAGCCCGGCCCTCAGCAGCGCCTCGTCCTCGCCGATCACGATCCGCATGGCAACTCCGCGACGAGGTGGGTGCCGTGACCGAGCGGACTGTCGATCGCCAGTTGGCCCCCGAGGACGTCGACCCGGTCCAGCAGGCCGCGCAGGCCAGTGCCTGCGCCCGAGGCAGCGCCGCCGACCCCGTCGTCAGCGACCTCGATGAGGAGCTGCGATTCGGTCCTCTCCAGCCGCACGGAGAGCATGGTGGCGCCAGCATGCTTGACCGCGTTGGCCAGCGCTTCGGCCACCACGAAGTACGCCGTGCTGCCCACGGTCGGCGACAGTGGTTCCCCGACGTCGACCACGACGAGGTTGGTCGGTAGCGGCATGCGGTCGACCAGATCCTCGACCGCGGCCGTCAGCCCGCGCTCGATCAACCCGGCTGGCATCACGGCGTGGACCAGCTCGCGCAGGTGGTTTGCGGCGTCATCGATGCCGTTGCGCAGCTGTGTGGCGGCGACGTCAAGATCGGCGGCCGAGCCGGCGTGGCGGAGCTCCTGCGCCCCGATGGCCAGCAGCACCAGCTCGACCTGGATGCCGTCGTGCAGGTTCTGGGCGATGCGCCGGCGCTCACGGTATGCGGCCTCAACTATCCGGGCGCGGGAGAGCCGCAACGCGGTCTGGTTGGCGATGAGTTCGGC
>JBAUAY010000336.1:0-5001 GCA_049676235.1 Streptosporangiaceae bacterium | reverse complement strand
GCGTAGTCCTCGCCGGCGTCGGGGGCGCGAGCCGCGATGTAGACCAGGCCTGCAACGCGCGGGTCGGTCCCGGCTTCGGTGATCACGGTGCCTGCGAAGGAATGACCGGCCAGGATCACCGGCCCGTCGTGCAGCGCCAGGATGCGGCGCGTGTGCGCCACGTCGTCGGCCAGCGAGGTCAGCGGGTTCTGCACGGCGGCGGCGGCCAGCCCTGCGCGTTGCAGCCGCTCGATCACCTCCGACCAGGACGAGCCGTCGGCGTAGGCGCCGTGAACCAGCACCACGCCGGGCTGGGGGGCCAGTGTCATGGGATGTCCTCCGATGTTCTTCGGCTGCCAAAGAGTCTGCAGGGCCCGGGAATTCCGGGGCGCGGAGATCCGAGGGCAACTGGGATGTGGAATGTGCGTGAGCCGGTCATGGCCTGATTATGGGATCCCGGATCGCTGCCCGCCATCAGTCAGATGACTCGCTCTGCCGACGGCCAGGTCCGGCCCCTAGGTGCCGCAGCTTCGGCACCGCGATCCCCGGACTGGCGCTGGTCTCACCGCTGCCGGTGCCCGACCGGCCCGAGCACCATTACCGGTATGACCCGCCCAAGGCGCAGTTCTATGTGGTCACCACGCTGTCCTGGCTCGGTGACACAGCTGCCGAGAGCATCGCCCGCCAAGTGCTCGCGGCGATCGAAGCGCCCGGGCTGCGGCCCCGGTGGGCTATAGCGCTCCTGGTGGTCCGCGCCTCACTGCCCGGCACTTCCTGCAGTGTCATCTCGTGGGTGAAGCGCTTGACGAAGACCGGGGGCCTCAGGAAGAGTTTGTTCACGGCGGCGACCGGTCGCCGAGCTGTGGGACATCCGCCCCAGTCGGGGTTCCATTGGCGAAGGGGATTCGCCCTCTCGGTCGTCAATGTCACAGGCCATCTTCCAACACCGCGTCGCTGGGGGACGAGGGTGTCATGGGGAGGCTTGTCCATGACCAAGGACGCCAGCTTCAAGAAGGTTGTCCGGCGCCATGCCGAGGAGACTGGGCAGCGCTACACCGAAGCGCTGACGAATCTCGAGGGTCTCGGTGCGCGGATGCACCATGAGCCCGTTCCTGAGCGGCTTCTCGCTCATCTCCGGGATCGCTACGGCGTGGACCCGGTCGCGGCGACGAAGCTCAGTGTGCACAAGACCTACGTGTTCCGCATCGACCGCAATGACGGCAGCCCGTGGGTCGCCCGCGCGTTTCCCCCCGCTCGGCCGCGTGCCGGTGTTGAGGGCGACGCCGCGGTCCTGGGATTCCTGGAGCGGCAGGACTATCCCGCGGAGCGCCTGGCGGTCGACGATGCGGTATCTGACTTCGATGGCAGCGTGGTCCTCGTGACGCGGTTCGTCGAAGGCGTCCAGCTCCCCGACGGTGCCGCGAAGTTCGCCATGATGGGTGAGCTGCTCGGACGGCTGCACGCGCTGCCGTACGACGATTCCGTCAGCCGCCCGGGCGGAGCCAGTGGTGAGGACCCGGCCCGTGAGGGCACGCCGCGTCAGGACCTGCTGGCCGCCCTGTCGTTTCTCGATGCCGTCGACACGAAGGTCGCGGCCGCCGAGCGCGAGCGATTCGAACAGCTCCGCGACCAGGTGCGCTCGGCCGACGACGGTGACGGCCTTCCGGAGGGCTTGCTCCACGGAAATCTCCTCCACGCCCCCGATCACGCCGTCCTGAGCGAACAGGGGCCAGTCGCGATCAACGGGAAGGCGTCCGGGCGCGGACCGCGCCTCGCCGACTTCGCTTACCTGATCTGGGGCACGGGTTCGTGGAACCCACGCCGGCCGAACCAGGAACGGATCGACGCTGCCGTCAATGCCTACCGCCGGCATGTCGAGCCGACCGGCGACGAACTCGACCGGCTCGAGGCGGTCATGTACATCCGGACGCTCTACCTCGCCTGTTTCGGCTACCGGCGCGCCCTCACCAACGGCTCGACATTCCACGAGTGGGGCTTCATCGAACCACCCGGGTACTTCAGCTCCACCGCAGCTGCAGTCCGAGCCGCGTTCCGCCGGTAGGTCGTCGGTGCGCCAACGGAACGACGGTGGTTCCTCAGCGGCGCGCCAGATGTCTCGCGTGAGGACGCCCGTACAGGTCCCGGAGGACATCGTCGAGCGGGTCCGCGCGCTATGCCTCGCGCTGCCCGAGGTGACGGTGCGGGTCGACGGCTGGGCGCAGTCGTTCGACATCCGGCGGAGGTCGTTCTGCTTGCTAATGGCACGGGAGGGCCCGGCCGGCAAGCCCGTCCCGCTGCTCGTGTTGCGTGCCGACCCAGGCGAACGCGAGTCGTTGCTGCCCGTTGGCCGCCCGTTCTTCGCCTCGCGAGCCGGCCGTGATCGCATCGGGGTGCTGCTCACCGACGACACGGACTGGGAGGAGATCCGTGAGGTCGTGACCGAGAGCTGTCGGGTCCTCGCGCCGAACAAGCTCACCGCATTGCTCGACTAGAACGCGCTGGCCGTCGAGCCCGCAGTGACCGCGAACAGAACGCTGGCACAGAACGACAACTGCTAAGGACAGCCCGATCAGCTAGCCGAAGATCTGGTCCATGACCTCGGCGCTGCGAGTTCGTGTCCTCCGTCGGGTGATGCGCGACAGCCGTCCGCCAACTAATTTGCGACACATCGAGTCGGTGCCCCGATCAGGCGTTCAGTCGCTTTCGTCGCCCTCGAATCCGATGAGCCAGTGGAGACCGTAACGGTCGATGACTTGCCCGTCGGATGCACCCCACGGCCGCTTCTGCAAGTCGTCTACGACCCGGCCGCCTTCACTGAGCCGGGAAAACCAGGTGCGCAGAGTCGAGGGATCGGCAGTACCAAGCAGGGCCAGCATCATGCCTTCGGTTCGGACTGGCCGCTCGTCCCCGGCTACGTCGGCGCCCCACAGCGCGACGGGTCCCCCGGTTAGACCGCCATGGGCGATGGCGTCGGCCGGGCCGTCGGTCCGGTTGAACTCCGTGAAGGTGTGCAAATCAACTGCGCTGCCAAAAACGTCACCGTAGAATGTCAGGGCCTCACGCGCAGTGCCGGGGAAATGAACGTAGGGCCTGGGGTCTATCATAGATCAAACCTTATACACCGTATGCCCAGGACCGCTGTCGTCGGATGACACGACACCGCCGGTCAATCTGTCCAGGTCAGGGCTGTCGCGTATCAGCTGGCGGACATTCGTCGCGGATCAGTCGTCCGATCACAGACAGAGCTTATTCGACCCGGTGTTCGCCATTAACTGGCTTCACCCGGCGGCGCGTCAAGGCCACTCCTGCCAGGACCAGGGCGATGCCCGCGAGTGTGATCACAGTGACGCTCTCGCCGAGGACCACGACGCCGAGTACGATCGCGACCACGGGCAGCAGGTAGGTCACCGTCGATGCGACCGTCGCTCCCTCGCTCGTGATGACCTGGTAATTCAACACGTACGCGAACCCGGTCCCGACGATCCCCAGTACCACGATCGCCGCGAGGCTCTCGGCGGTCACATGCGGCATTTGCACGCCGGAGACTCCCAAGGCGATCGCGAGCATGACCGCTGCGGCAGCGAGCTGGCAGGCCGACAGCACGACCGGGCCGATGCCCCGCCGAGCCAGGAACCGGTCCATGTAGAGGTAGCTGACCGCGTAGCTGACCGACGCGGCCAGGCATTCCAGGCCACCGGCCGAGAACAGCCCGCCCGCCGTATGCCAGGGCGTGAAGATCAGCACCCCCCCGGCGAACCCGGCGATCAGCCCGGCCGCCTGCCAGCGCGTCACGCTCTTCTGGTGCCGCACCGCCAGCGCCAGTACCACCGTCCACAGGGGCGTGGTCGCGTTGATGATCCCGGCCATGGAGGAGTCCACGGTCTGCTCGGCCACCGCGAACAGCAGGTACGGCGCCGCGTTGGCTAACAGCGCCGCCACCGCGATCTGCGCCCGCAACCACCCTGAGCGCGGGATCGCCTCCCGCCGTACCCGCACGATGACGAACAGCACTGCCGCGCCCAGGGCCAGCCGCGCAAGGGTGACCTCGACCGGCGAGAAGCCGCGGTCGGCCAGCTTGATCCACAAGAACGCCGATCCCCAGATCAGCGCCAGCAGCGCGATGCGGGGCAGCGCGGAGTGGGTCACCGCTACTCGACGGGCACGTCGTACAGCAGCCCGGTCATGTCGCCGCGCATCACGAACCGGGTCAGCTCATACGGCTTGCTGTCCTGGTCGATGCTGGTGTGCCAGACATCGAGCACCGGCACGCCCGGCCGCAGGTGCAGCAGGCGGGTTTCCTCGGGCTTGGGCATCCGGGTGCTGACCTCCTCCCGGATCCGGGTCATGACGTGGTGCTGCTCCTCCAAGATGCCATGAATGCCGAACTGGTGCGGCACCTCGTCCCGGAGCAGCCCGGTGCCCTTGGCGATGTCCCACGGGCTGTAGGTGGTGACCCGGTTCACCGGGTCATCGTCAGCGTAGAGTCGGAAGGCGTCGCGCGGGGTCTGTCTCCATTGGCTCCCCGAAATCTACTTGCCTTCGCTAATGTTCGAAAATACGAAAACAGTGTCGATTATGAACTGCTCCTGCCACCAGACCCGAGAGCCTAACCATCAGCTTGTAACGCTGTGTCATCGACACCTGAGGCGAGCCCGCGCCTGATACTGAAATATCCAGTAGCGCCGACACCGAAGGCAGCCTCGCGGTCGCCAAATGTTGCGCTACCTCAAACAGCACGGGCCGGGCCGGCACCGTACTAAGAGCTTGCAGAAAAATAACCCGTAGCTTCCTGGAGTGCGGCATGCTGATGTGGTATGGGCGGCAACGAGGAAGCAGTGCAGGTTCTGGCGGCGAAGTTCGCGGTGATCTTCCCGCACCTGGATGAGCGGCAGCGGCGGCTGCTGATGGGCGGCGAGGCCCGCGCGCTGGGACATGGCGGTGTCAGGCTGGTGGCCCGGGCCGCCGGGGTCCGCGAGGCCACGGTGTCCCTGGGCGTTACTGAGCTGGACTCCGGGGCAGAGC
>JBAUAY010000335.1:0-6882 GCA_049676235.1 Streptosporangiaceae bacterium | reverse complement strand
GCAGCAGGCTGCCGAACGCCAGCGTGTAGGCGGTGACCACCCACTGCCGGTCCACCGTGGTGAAACCCAGCGCCCGCTGCGCGGACGGCAGCGCGACGTTCATCACCGTCAGGTCCAGCACCACCATCAGCTGCGCCAAGCCGATCACACCCAAGATGAGCCACCGCCGCCGGTCCCAGACGCCGTCGGTAGACGTGGCATCAGACATGACGTTCACCCTTCTCTCTGTCGTTACCGCGTGCGCGGGAGTGTCCGTGGACATATTGCTGTTCTCATGGCGCGCGTCCTCCGCGAAGGTTCGCCGGTACCCAGCCAGGCTGGCGTATGGCGAGGTGAGCTGGAATCGCCTTATTCCGGTGATTGAGTCCGCCCGGACCATGGCCGGGTGCTCTCGGCAAACGATGTCCTGCTCGGCCGCCTACAGGTCCGGCAGGGGCGTCAATGAGAGTGCACCAGAACCGAAGTCCGCGGGCCGTTGACAGCACGTGCACTGGCCTGATACCGAGACAAAGGCACCAAGATTGCGACACCGACACCAGGTGTCAGGCGTAGATACCAAGGCAGGCCTTTGACGGTGGCTCGGATAACTCGCCGGCTGATCGACCGGGGTAATCTTCTCGACGCTCTGGATCGCGCGGCGGCGAAGAAAGTGACGATCATCTCGGCGCCGGCCGGCAGCGGGAAGACGTCGCTGCTGCGGGCGTGGGCCGACCGTCCCGATCAGCGGCACCGGCTTGCTGTCGTGCAGGTGCAGCGGGATCAACAAGATGCCCAGCAGTTCTGGCTGGCTCTGTTCAGCGCGGTCCGTGCTGCTTCCGCTACAGCCAGCGGCGCGGAACCGTCAGCAGCGACACCCGACTTCAACGAGCAGGCGATGGTCGACGGGTGCTCTCGGAACTCGCCGATGCCCGCAACGACATCACGTTGGTGATTGATGATCTGCACGAGCTGAATTCGCCGGACGCCCTCGCCCAGCTCACCCGGCTGCTGACCAACCTTCCCCCAAATGCGCATGCGATTCTGACCACGCGTCATGACCTTCGGCTGCGCCTGCATCAGCTACGCCTGGCCGGCGAGCTAGCCGAGATCCGCGGGAAAGATCTGCGCTTTACCGAGCGCGAAACCCGTGAGCTGCTCGATGTCTCGGGTATCACGCTGTCCGAGGCCGGAACGGCGCTGCTGCACCAGCGGACGGAGGGGTGGGCTGCAGGCCTGCGGCTCGCGGCGCTCTCGCTGGCCGGTCACCCCGATCCAGAGCGGTTCGTCGCGGAGTTCTCCGGCAGCGACCGCACAGTCGCCGAGTACCTGATCGCCGAGATGCTGGATCTCCAGCCGGCCGACGTTCAGGATCTGCTGTTGCGCACCTCCCTGCTCGACTGGGTCAACGGCGAGCTGGCGGACCTGCTGACCGGCCGCCCGGGCTCGGAACGCATCTTGCTGGAGTTGGAGGACGCGAACGCGTTCGTCGTCTCGCAGGACCCTGAGCGGACGTGCTTCCGCTACCACCACCTGTTCGCGGATCTCCTGCGGCTGGAGCTGCGCCGGACGCTGTCCGAGGAAGTACCCGAACTGTACCGGCGGGCCGCTGACTGGCTCATCCGGCATGGCCAAGTGGTGGACGCCATCCGGCACACCCAGGCGGCGGGCGACTGGCCCGGCGCGGCCAGGCTGCTCGCCGACCATTCGTTCAGCCTGACCCTCGATGGGCAGGCACAGACCATCCAGGCGCTGCTGCGGGCCTTTCCGCCGGGCGCGAATCACCCCGAACTGGCCCTGGCGCGCGCAACGGTTGACATTACGCAGGGGCACCTGGACGAAGCGGCCGCCCACCTGGCGGTCGCCGAGACGCACGCCAGGACGGCGCCACCAGATCGCTACCACCACCTCCAGATGGCGATCGCGGCGCTCAACCTGTCGCTAGCCGGGCGGCGCGGTAACTTTGCCAGCGTCGTCGAACAGGCCAGGTTCCTTGCCGACCCGCTAACCGGTCTGTCCCACGAGGACATCGCGTTCGGCACCGACCTGCGGGCGGTCGCGCTGATGAACCTGGGGATCGTCGAGGAGTGGTCCCTAGGGCTTCCTGACGCGGAACGGCACCTTCAGGAGGGTGCCGTCCTGGCCCGGGAGATCGGCCGCCCCTACCTTGAGGTCGCCTGCCTCGCACAGCTCGGTTTCGCATCCAAATTCCGCCCGTTCGCCATAACCCGGCGGCGCTGCCTGGAGGCGATAGCGCTCGCTGACCGGCACGGCTGGGGCGCGGATCCCATAGCCGCGCCAGCGCTGGTAACGCTGGCCGCCAACCTGACCTGGACGGGTGAGTTCGACGAAGCCGATCGATGGCTGCAGCGCACCACGAAGGCTCTGCAAACAGATACCGGGCCCGGTATCAGGCTGATCACCCACATTGTGGGCGGCTTGCTGCTGGCCGGCCGCGGCCGCCACCGTGAGGCGCTCGAGGAGTTCAACGCGGCTGAACGCTCGCGAGCGCAGCTCGAGGGATCGCACGCCCTGGCGAACCAGGCGACCGGCTGGATGCTGGCCACCCAAGCCCGCGCCGGGCTGCCCGGCCAGGCCCGCGCCGGTCTCGCGGCACTCGATGAGGAAGAGGCCAGATCAGGCGAAGTGCGTACCGCCGACGCGGTGATCTGCCTGGCAGAAGGCGAACCGGCCGCGGCCCTGAGCGCGGTGGCCGGTGCTCTGGACGGCACCGCGCCGGTCATCGGTTACACAACGGTCATGGAGGCCCACCTGCTCGCCGGGCTCGCCCACCGAGAACTCGGAGACCAGCGCGCGGCGAACCAGGCCGCCGAACATGCACTCACTCTCGCCGAGCGAGACGGGGTGGTACTGCCGTTCGTGATGACGGGCTCGGCGGAGCTCCTGGAGACGCTGCCACATCACGAGACAGCGCATGCCGCGCTGCTCGCCGACATCCTCGACCTCGTGTACGGCTCATCCCTGGAGGCCGAAGACCAGCCCGCATCGCCGCTGACGGAAGAGCTCAGCCCGGGCGAGCTCAGGGTACTGCGGTACCTTCCGACGAACCTGTCCAGGTCTGAGATCGCCGACGAGCTGTCCGTCTCGCGAAACACGGTCAGCACGCACATCCGCAGCATCTACGCCAAGCTCGGTACCGCCGATCGCTCCACGACGGTTCGACGTGCCCGGGAGCTGCGGCTCCTCGCAGCCGTCCGCAGTTAGCACGACATTCGCCGGATCCTGGGCGATCCAAGGCGCGCCAGATGGTGTGGCAAGGCTGGCGGTTCATGTTCCGTCGAACCGGAATTCGGTTGGCCAGGTGCCCTCCGATTGCACGACCGACCAGTATTTCAGCACGGATCGGTCCAACAGGCAGGTGAGGACCGCATGCGACGATGGCGACCGATAACGACAAGCACCACCTGCGCCTACATCTGCGGCACGATCCTTCAGCAGATCCTTTCCTCAGCCCACCCGCTCATCGGGCGGATGTTAGTAGCCGAGATCCGGGTCTACCCGGCCCTCAAGCTCATGGCCTGCGGCGAGCCGCCGGACGTTCTCGGCGATGCGGGCGGCGAGGAGTGGCTCGGTCATCTGCTCGGTGTCGGCGGTGTGCGGGGTGATCAGGCAGTTCGGGAGATCCCACAGAGGATGGCCCGCGGGCAGCGGCTCGGGATCAGTCACATCCAGGGCCGCGCCGCCGATCTGGTTCGAGCGCAGCGCCCCGACTAGCGCCGCGGTATCGACCAGCGCGCCCCGGGCCACGTTGACCAGCCAAGCTTGCTGGTCCATTAGCTCGAGTTCCTTCTGTCCGATCATCCTGCGGCTCTGGGGGGTGAGCGCGAGCGTGAGCACGACAGCCCGGGCACCGGCCAGCGCCTCGTCCAGGTGCGAGGGCGTCATCGTCCTGACGGCGCCCGCGACCGGTTCGGCGCGCCGTCGGACGACCGTCACCTGGGCGCGGAACGGCTCAAGCAGGCGCAGAAGCGCGATCGTGATACCCCCACCGCCCAAGACGGTGACAGGTTGGTCGAATAGGGTCCGCGCGGCGGGCTGCCCCCAGGAGCGCGCGCGGGCCCGCTCAGGGAGGTAGCGCAGGCCGGCCAGCAGCAGCGCGAGCGCGTGCTCGGCCACCGGTTCGGCGTAGGCACCCTTGGCCGATGTCCACCGTCGCCGGCGGTCGAGAAGACCAGCCTCGGCCACTTGCTCGATACCGGCCATAGGCAACTGCACCCACGAGATCCCCGGATAGGCCCGGAGCACATCCCCGAGTTCCTCCACTGCCCCCGGGTCGGTCCACACCAAGCCAGACGGCTTCTCGCCCAGCCCGACCGGCTCCCCGCCACCCCGGCGGATCGCATCCACCGCCCAAGCCGCTTCCCCGGGGCCAACGGCAACCGGGATCCTCGCTTGCTCCATGACCTACATCTACCCGGCCAGGAACGTTCTGTCATGCTGCGACGCGGCATACCTCATAGGGTCAGATGAGGGCGTTTCCTGCGTATAGGACGCCGCATAAGTATGCGGCGCCGTTGCCCGTTAAGCGGGACGGCCTGCGCCGTCCCGCTTTACCCAAGCCCGCCGTGTCGAGCACAGCCGGCGTAGCCCCGCCTCGAGCGTTAGCCCTTGACCATGTTGTGGACGGGCGAGGCCTGTGGCTGGCCAGGGTCAGCCCCTAGGTCTGCCATGATCGGCAGCAGCGTCTTCCCGAAGGCCTCGAACGACGCCTCAGATTCCCACACGTCAAATACCTGGATCAGGCCGTCCGCTTCCATAGCCACGTGGAACAGCCTTCCGGGGGGCGACCCGGCGCCAGCCTCCTCAAGCCGCTTGATTGCGTCGTCGTACCGCCCCGGCGTGAATGAACTGGGCGTGAAGTACATACCGAGTGCCATGTCTACGGTTCCCCTCAATATCTCACGATTCTCGTCACCGGCAACGCTGCCGGCTCGGGACCAGAGATTAGTACAGATCCTAGCGGATAATCTCCTAATTGCAAATTGAGCGAATATCTCGCTCGCAACGTTCTGGATGTGATTATTCTCTGAGATCCGGCTCTCATTTCAGGTCGACATGCGAATTTCCAGGTAAACATGCCTGCCATTTCAGGCCAGAAACGGCTGAGGGGACGGGGGTCACCTACGGTCAACCGCGCCGCCAGGCGAGTACGCCCTGAACTGGGGCAGCGGCACGGCGCACAGCCCTGAAACCAGAGATTTATCCGAACAGGTGTACGGATTCTCAGCGGCCGGGAGCGAGTCCGCCATCGCTGCTACCGGAGCCGCCGCCACGGCTATCGCGTTCAGGCGGGCCCGGCGTGCCGCCGAGCTGGAGCCGTGATTCGTGAGGGCGGCGTGGCGGTGACAGCCTTCAGGTCAAACGCGACGCCCCAGCTGAACAAAAGCGAGGGGCAGGCCGTTTCCATGCGTCATCGAATTGCAATCGGGCCGAATCGGCAGGCCCCCCTCCAGACGCAGAATTACAATGCGGGAAACCGTTGCAGGAGCATGGCAACGTCGCGTTAAATCACGAGTGAGAATGCTAGTCAGCGCATAAATATGCGTGCGCGGAAGGTCCTCAACAGGCATGAGCGGATGGCTTTGGGGACCGGGTTGCCGACGGAGGCAACTGCGCATCCTGCTAGGGGCGTCTTCATCGAGCAGGATGCTGATAGCAGATGCATCGAGCACGTGCATCTGCTCGTTTGCCGGTTCCTGCATTCGACCGACCTGCCCTAGCGATCGGACAGGTGGTCTCACTGAACTTGGCCCGATACGGCTGCGTGTTCAGGCCTTTGCCGACTGGGCCGAGAGCCACAGTGCGCCGGGGTTGACTCGGTGCGGGTGAATCGCCAGCATCTGCCAGTAGAGTTCCTCCGCTGTGGTGGTTTCCTTGTCGAGCCGGTCGAAGTCGTTGATGTACTGGCGGGTTTCACCGATGATGCGCGGGTTGTCGTCCTTGCCGTAGCGTTTGTGGCCGGCTACGACGGCACGCGGATCGAGCGCCTCGATGATGTCGAGGGCTGCGAGCCACTCCTGGCGGCCTTGAGAGTCTGATTCCGCCAGATACTGGTGCACGTCGTTGTAGGCCGCGTCGCCGGCGACGACCAGCCCTATTTCCGGTACGTGCAGGACCGTGGTGTCGTCGGTGTCAGTGTGCCCGACGTCGACGGCGACCAGCTCACGGCCTTCTAGCTCGAAGGATGGCCCGTCCAGCGAATCGGCAATGGGGTTGTCATCAGGGATCTGGCCCGGGAACCTGGCTTGCCAGAATGTCTGGAGTACCTTGGGCGCGGACCACTTGCGCATCCCCTCGATGACTGCTGGCGTTGCGACGGCCCGCACGCCGGGGAAGCGCTCGCGGATCGCGCCGAGCCCGAACCAGTGGTCACCGTGCCCGTGGGTGACGTACACCGTGGTGAGGTTCTTTCCCGTGGTCGACACCCAGTCAGCCACAGCCATGCCCCGCTCGACCGTCATGAGGGGGTCGACCAAGACGGCGTCGTGCCGGCCGGAGATGAGGGTGGCCGATATCGGGCTCCAGGTTGAGCGGCTCTGGCCAGGCGGGATGTCCTTGCCCGCCATCGCGATGATCGGCGCCACGTAGACCTGATAGGTCAGCGTTGTCTCGCTTGTCATTATCTGCTCCTTTCCGCTGGTTACTGAGATGTCCGTTTGCCGCTTGTCTCTCCGGATTGGCACGCTTGTCATGCCGTGAGCGGGTGAGCCGGTCTAGCTTGTGGCGGGCGCGGCTTCGGCTGCTGTCTTGATGAGCTAGGTCACGTCGCCGGGGTGGGAGACCATCGCGACGTGGCTGGACGGGATCTCGACGGTGGTGGCGCCCATCCGGGCGGCGAACTGCCGCTCGGCGGCCGGCGGCAGGGCCTGGTCATCGGCGGCGACC
>JBAUAY010000334.1:0-2936 GCA_049676235.1 Streptosporangiaceae bacterium | reverse complement strand
GGGAAACGGTATCTTCACCACCCAGGACAATGTCTTCCGGGATAACCACTACTGCGTGGCGTCCGCCGCCCACCCGAATGACGGCTATGCGAATGGCTGGTTCGCATGGATGAACCACTGGATGGACGCCACGCGGCAGGTTCCGCAGCCGGAAGCGGGGGGAACGTTTACGATAGGCACCACCTGCCGCAGGTTACTGGGAGCCAGCGGGCTGATGCCGCTCATGCCGACCGCCCCGAGCACGATCGCTCTTGCGGAAACCTGACACAGTAGCGGACTGACGTATCAAGTCCATCCCGACCATGCCGGGCTGGTTGACGAGGTGATCGACTGGTACGACGGTACGGCCGCGGGCATCGGGTCTCAGGGCTCCTGATATGGCGGCTCGCTGACGGGGTGTGATTGGGCTCCGCCTGGGCCCTGGTCTGGGCTTATTGCCTCGTTTGCCCGTGTTTTCCGGCGTGTCGCAGGGTCTTGGCGGGCCAGTTTCTGAGAAAATTAATGCAGTGACAGGGCGGGCCGGGATGGGGTGGATGATGGCAGGGATGCTCACCCAGCTTCCTCTACCGCTGCTACCCGCCGGGGCTGCCGAGATCGCGCCCGGGGTCGGACTGGTCACCGGCGAGGGCGGCGACGGGCTGGTGTCGGTGCACGGGCTGGCCACCTTTGCCTGGGACGCCGGGGATGAGGCGGGGCGGCGGCTGGCCGCGGTGCAGCTGGTCCGGCTGCGGGCGGTCAGCCAGGCGCAGGCCGCGGCGGCGTTCGGGGTAGACCCGGTCACGGTGTGGCGGTGGGATCAGGCGCTGGCCGCGGGAGGGGTGGCCGGGCTGGTCCCCTCGCGGCGGGGCCCGAAGGGGGCCTCGAAGCTGACCCCGCAGCTGGCAGCGCGGATCCGGGAACTGGATGCGGCGGGGGCGACCCTGGGCGAGATCGCCGCCGCGGCCGGGGTGTCGACGTTCAGCGTGCGTAACGCGCTGGGCCGGGTGGCGGCCCGTGCGCGGCCTGCGGCGGCCGGTGCCGCCGCGGACAGCGCCGGCCTGGTCGCGGGGGACGATGGACGCCCGGGCGTGGCTGTTCCGGTGCTGCCGGATCCGGTGCGCCGGGACGCCGAGCGGGCGCTGGCCCGGTGGGGGTTGCTGGGTGAGGGCGCCGTCCCGGCGTTCACTGCGGGCGCGCGGTATCCGCTGGCCGGGCTGCTGCTGGCACTGCCGTCGCTGGAGGGCACCGGCTTGCTGGACGCGGCGAAAGAGGTATACGGCCAGCTCAAGGACGGGTTTTACGGGCTGACCGCGACGCTGCTCACGCTGGTGTTCCTGGCGCTGGCCGGGGAGCCGCGGGCCGAGGGCGCCACCCGGGTCCCGCCTGCGGCGCTGGGCCGGGTGCTCGGGCTGGACCGGGCGCCGGAGGTCAAGACGATCCGCCGCAAGCTGGGAGAGCTCGCAGCGGCTGGGAAGGCCGCCGAACTGATCATGGCGCTGGCCCGCCGCCACGCCGCCGCCCGGCCGGACGCGCTGGGGTTCCTCCATGTCGACGGGCACGCCCGGGTCTACTACGGGACCCGGCAGGTGCAGAAGACGCATGTGGCGCGGCTGAAGTTCCCCGCCCCGGCGACGATGGAGACCTGGGTCACCGATCAGGACGGCGATCCGGTGTTCATGGTGGTGGCCGAGCCGTCGGACTCGCTGGCCGGGGAGCTGCGCCGCCTGCTGCCTGATCTGCGCGCCATCGTGGGCCAGGGGCGGCGGGTGACGGTGTGCTTCGACCGGGGCGGCTGGTCCCCGGCCCTGTTCGCGGACATCCTCCAGGCCGGGTTCGACGTGCTCACCTGGCGCAAGGGCCCGGCCCCGGACCTGCCCGCCGGCCAGTTCACGACCGTCATCTGCACCGATGACCGGGGCCGGGCCCACCAGTACGAGCTGGCTGACACGACCGTGACGCTGACCATCAGCCAGGGGCCGCGCAAGGGCCAGACGGTGGCGCTGCGGCAGGTCACCCGCCGGGTCCCAGCGAAGGCCGGCGCCACCCGGCAGATCCACGCGCTGACCTCGCGCACCGGCTTGCCTGCCGGGGAGGTGTGCTGGCGCCTGTCGTCGCGGTGGCGGGAGGAGAACTACTTCCGCTACGCCCGGACCCGGTTTGCCCTGGACGCCCTGGACTCCTACGCCGCCAGCCCAGATGACCCGGACCGGATGGTGCCCAACCCGGCCCGCAAGGCCGCGGCCGCCCGGGTCAGGCAGGCCGAAGCCGCCGCCCAGGCGGCCGAGGCGGCGCGGGACGCCGCGCTGCTCGAGCTGCGCAGTCCCGCCCCCGGCCAGGCCGCCTACCTGTCCAACCAGGTGATCAACGCCCTGGCCGCACCGGTGGAGGCCGCCTGGCGCGACCTGGACGAAACGGACCAAGCGGCGGAGGCCATCCCGGCCCGGGTCCCGCTCGGCGAGCTGGCCCCGGATATGGTCCGCCTGGATGCCGAGACCAAGCAGATCACCCACGCCATCCGGATGGCCGCCTGCAACGCCGAAACCGCCCTGGCCCGCGCCCTGGACGGCCACTACGCCCGGGCCGGCGACGAGGCCTACGCGCTGATCCGCGAGGCCCTCACCACCTCCGGCGACATCCGGCCCGGCCCCGGTGAACTGGTCATCCGGATCGACCCGCTCACCGCGCCCCGGCGCACTCAGGCCCTCGCCGCCCTCTGCGAGCAGCTCACCGCCGTCGGCGCCTGCTACCCCGGCACCGATCTCGTCCTGCGCTACGAAGTCAAATCCCACCCAAGCCCTGCATAAACGATCTCCCTATGTCGGGAGTCCTGGTGTCTCGGCTGCTCAGGCCGAAGGCGAGCCAGTCGCGAACGGCGTCAGCCACGGTGTATCCATAGCCTCCGGCGACGAGCCCGTCCTCGTAATCGCGGATGATCTCCTTGAGCTTGCGTTGAGCAG
>JBAUAY010000333.1:0-6268 GCA_049676235.1 Streptosporangiaceae bacterium | reverse complement strand
CATGATCGTGGCCAGTTCGGGGCAAATAGCGCCCCAAACTGGCCACGATCCTGAACCGAACGCTGGGGGTGGGGCTTATGGGGTGGGTGGAACCGGCGAGGTGGGGGCGGCGTGTGGGGTGGGGGTGAGGGTGGGGGGCACCGCGTCGATGCCGGCTTCGCGGCGCTGGGCGGGGGTGATGGGGGTGGGAGCGCCGGTGAGCGGGTCGAGGCCGGAGGCCGCCTTGGGGAAGGCGATCACGTCGCGGATGTTGGCCGCGCCGGCGAGCAGCATCACCACCCGGTCCCAGCCGAACGCGATCCCGCCGTGCGGCGGCGGCCCGTACTTGAACGCGTCGAGCAGGAAGCCGAACTGCGAGCGGGCCTCCTCCGGGGATAGCCCGATCACGTCGAACACGGCCTGCTGCATCGAGGACTTGTGGATGCGGATCGACCCGCCGCCGATCTCGTAACCGTTGCACACGATGTCGTACGCGTCGGCCAGCGCGCCGCCGGGTTCGGTGATGAACTTGTCCGCCCACTCGGGCAGCGGCGCGGTGAACGGGTGGTGCACCGAGGTCCAGCCGCCCGCGCCGTCCTCCTCGAACATCGGCGCGTCCACGACCCACAGGAACGACCAGGCCGACTCATCGATCAGGCCGCACTTCTGGCCGATCTCCAGCCGGGCCGCGCCGAGCAGCTCCCTGGCCGCCCTGGCCGTCCCCGCCGCGAAGAACACGGCGTCGCCGGGGGCGGCGCCGACCGCGGCGGCCAGCCCGGACCTCTCCGCCTCGGACAGATTCCTGGCCACCGGCCCTGTGACCTCGCCGTCCGGGCCGATCAAGGCGTAGGCAAGGCCGCGCGCCCCGCGGGACCGGGCCCACTCCTGCCAGCCGTCAAGCTCGCGCCGCGACTGCGCGGCGCCGTCCGGCATCACCACGGCACCCACATACTCCGCCTGGAACACGCGGAACTCCGTCCCGGCGAAGTACTCGGTCAGGTCGGTGAGCTCGCAGCCGAACCGCAGGTCGGGCTTGTCCGAGCCGTACCGTGCCATTGCGTCGGAGTAGGTCAGCCGGGGCAGCGGGGTGGGCACCTGGTAGCCGGTCAACTCGGACCACAGCCGCGCCACGATGTCCTCGGCCACGGCGATGACGTCGGCACGGGTCACGAACGACATCTCGATGTCGATCTGGGTGAACTCGGGCTGCCGGTCCTTGCGGAAGTCCTCATCCCTGAAGCACCGGGCCAGTTGGTAGTACCGCTCAAGACCGCCGACCATGAGCAGTTGCTTGAACAGCTGAGGCGACTGCGGCAGCGCGTACCAGTTGCCAGGCCGCAGCCGCACCGGGACCAGGAAGTCGCGCGCGCCCTCCGGCGTGGACCTGGTCAGGTAGGGCGTCTCCACGTTCACGAACCGGCGCTCGCGCATGACGTCGGAGAGGAGGTAGGCGGCCTGCGACCGGACCCGAAGCGCCCGCGCGGTGTCGTCGCGCCTGATGTCCAGGTAGCGGTACTTGAGCCGGACGTCCTCGCTGACTTCGGCCGAGCCCTCGACCGGGAACGGCAGCGGGTCGGCCTGGCTGAGCACCTCGACCTCGTCCGCCACGACCTCGATCTCCCCGGTGGGTAGCTCGGGGTTCTCGTTCCCGGCCGGGCGGGCGCGCACCATCCCGGTCACCAGCACGCAGAACTCGGCCCTCAGCTCGTGCGCTACGGCCTCCTCCCCGCGCCATACCACCTGTACCACGCCACTCGCGTCCCGCAGGTCGATGAAGACCACGCCGCCGTGGTCCCTGCGCCGCGCCACCCAGCCGGCCAGCACCACGTACTCCCCGGCGTGCGACGCCCGCAGCGTCCCCGCCTCATGGGTGCGGATCATCGAGCCCTGCCCCTCTCCTATCGCAGCTTTGCGTCCCCGACGTGCCGCTGCTCATTTTCCGCGACCATTATCCGAACGGACCTGGCTGCGCGCCCCCGGCCATGGTCACAAGCCCCGGCTGGGTCCCGACGTCGGCGCCAGGCCCGCTAGGAACGGGTTCGTCCGGCGTTCGGTGCCGATGGTCGTCTGCGGCCCGTGCCCCGACAGCACCACGGTCTCGTCCGGCAGGGCCAGGCAGACCCGGGCCAGGCTGCGCAAGATCGTGGGGTAGTCCCCGCCCGGCAGGTCGGTCCGCCCGATCGACCCGGCGAACAGCAAGTCACCGGAGAAGAATACGCCACCGTCGATTTTGCTTTTACCTTGTGCTGTAATCGGCGAGTCCAATGGCAGCCGGAATGTCACGGATCCTTCGGTGTGCCCGGGCGCGTGGTTCACGACGATCTCGAGCCCCACAAGACTCAAAGTCATCTCATCGGCCAGTTCTTTTACATCATCGGGTTCGGTGAATTCCAGGCCGCCGAACAGTTGCTGTCCCGTTCCGAGCGGGAAACCCTTGGCCGGATCGCTGAGCAATGCGCGGTCGTCCGGGTGGATGTAGGCGGGGATGCCTTTCGCGCCGCAGACGGGGGCGACGGACCAGACGTGGTCGATATGGCCGTGAGTGAGCAGGACCGCGGCGGGCTTGAGCCGGTGCTCGGTTAGGAGTTCATCGATCCCGCGCTCGGCGTCCTGGCCCGGATCGATGATCACGCACTCGGTGCCTGGCGCGGACGCAACAACATAACAGTTGGCCGCAAACGCGCCGGCCGGGAACCCTGCGACGAGCACAACCGTCCTTTCTCACGGTACGGTATCTCAGGCTACCGAGGGAACCCGCATGGCCGCGAACCGATAACGAAGGGTACCAGTCCGGGCATCTGGCAGGTACGATTCGCGAACGATCGCGAATCTTGCGGGTGCCCGGGGGGTCGTCCCTCCCGGCCGATGCTGCTCATGATTCGGGATCAGAGGTATGCATCGGGGTCGTGGGCCTGCCTCCCGTGAATACCAGCGGTAGCCGGAAAGGCGCGACAGGCCAAGGAGGACGCAACCGGTGGCGGGTAAGAACGAACGCCAGCGCAGGCAAGCCAGGGAAAAATACCGCCGCCAGCAAGAGCAACGGTACGCCAGGCAGCGCCAGATGCGCAGGCGCGGACTGATCGGGGTTGTCGGGGTGCTCGCCGCGGCGCTGATCGCCTCCCTGCTCGTGGTGTTCCTCCCCGGCGGGAGTCCCAAGCACCCGGCGGCATCGGCATCGAAGTCGGCGACCCCCTCGCCCACCGCCACCGCCACCGCGACGGCCGTGGCCGAGCCGGCGCATCACTGCAGCTACACGGCGGCTACGCCGGTGGCGCGCAAGGTGAGCTTCCCGCCGACCACACCCGACTACACGGCCAGTTACCAGGCCACTATCAACACCAACGTTGGCAAGATCACGTTCAACCTGCTCAACAGCAAGGCCACCTGCACCGTCAACTCCTTCGTCCACCTGGCCGAGGCGGGCTACTTCAACAACACCCAGTGCCACCGGCTCGTGACCAGCGGCATCTACGTCCTGCAGTGCGGTGATCCCACCGCCACCGCCACCGCCAAGCTGAACTGCAGCACGACCAGCAATATCGGTGCCGGGACGCCGGGTTACGATTTCGCCAGTGAGAACCTCACCGGTGCCAAATACCCGGCGGGAACGGTGGCGATGGCTAACGAAGGTACGGCAACCACTAACGGCAGCCAGTTCTTCATCGTGTACAAGGACAGCACGTCCGGGCTGACAGCCTCATATACGCCCTTCGCCACGGTGTCATCCGGACTCGGTATCGTCCAGAATGTGGCTAAGGATGGATACTCGTGTCAGTATGCATCCTCTGGCGGCGGCGCTCCCAAGAAGAAGGTCATCATTGACAGTGTGACGATCAAGAAAACCTGACACGAGCACGACAACGCAGGAGGTTCGCCGTGACCACCGCCTACCATCCGTGGGGCCGGGTAGACGCCGACGGGACGGTTTATGTCCGTACCGCCGACGGCGAGCGGGTGATCGGCTCGTGGCAGGCGGGGAGCCCGGAGGAGGCGATCGCCTTCTTCCAGCGCAAGTACGAGGCGCTTGAGACCGAGGTGGTCTTGCTCGAGCAGCGGATCGCGGCCACCGACATGGCTCCTGCGCAGGCCTCGGCCAGCGTCCAGCGGCTGGGGCGCAGCATCACCGAGGCCAACGCGCTCGGTGATCTCGACGGGCTCCGCGCGCGTCTGGAGCGGCTGACCGAAGACGTCGGCCACCGGCGCGAAGAAGCCAAGGCGGCCCGGGAGACGGCGCGCGGGCAGGCCAAGGAGATCAAGGAGCGGATCGTCGCCGAGGCTGAGCAGATCGCTGCCGAGGCCACCCACTGGAAGAGCAGCGGCGAGCGGATGCGCGAGCTGCTTGAGGAGTGGAAGGCGGCCCCGCACGCCGAACGCGCGGTCGAGGCGGTGCTGTGGAAGCGGCTCTCCGCGGCCCGCAACACGTTCACCAAGCGGCGCAAGGCGTACTTCGCCACGCTGGAGGCCGAACGCGAGGACGTCAAGGTCCGCAAGGAGAAGCTGTGCGCCGACGCCGAGGCGCTGTCGGGGTCTACTGAGTGGGGACCGACCACCAGCGCGTTTCGCGAGCTGATGCGGCAGTGGAAGGCGGCCGGGCGAGCCGACAGAGACGCCGAGGCCGAGCTGTGGAAGCGGTTCCGGGCGGCCCAGGACAAGTTCTTCACCGCGCGCGCCGAGGTGTTCTCGGCCAAAGACGCCGCGTTGCGCGAGCACGCCGAGGCCAAGGAGCAGCTGCTCGATCAGGCCCAGCGACTGCTGCCGGTGACCGACATCCGCGCGGCCAGGTCCGCGCTGCGCGGTATCCAGGAGCGCTGGGAGCAGATCGGGGCGGTGCCCAGGGACGCGCGCGAGCACCTGGAGTCCGGACTGCGGCGGGTCGAGGACGCGATACGCAAGGCCGAGGAAACCCAGTGGCGCCGGTCGAACCCGGAGGCGCTGGCTCGGGCCGAGGGCACCGTGGCCCAGCTCCGCTCGACCATCGCGCAGCTCGAGCAGCAACTGGCCGCCGCACGCGACCGCGACGACGCCAGGGCCGCGCATACCGCCGAGGAAGCCCTGACCGCCCGCCGGGCCTGGCTCGAAGAAGCCGAGCACACCCTGGCAGAATTCAGCAGTTAGGCAGGGCTAGTTGGGCAGGGCTAGCCCGGGGGCACCCCCGCAACCCGCGGTCAGCTCGTCATCCGGTAGACGTCGTAGACGCCGTCGATGGCGCGCACGGCACGCAGCACGTGGCCGAGGTGCTTAGGATCGCCCATCTCGAACGTGAACCGGCTGAACGCCACCCGGTCCCGGCTGGTCGTCACCGTGGCGGACATGATGTTCACGTGCTGGTCCGACAGCACCCGGGTCACGTCGGAGAGCAGCCGCGTCCGGTCGAGCGCCTCCACCTGGATGGCGACGAGGAAGACCGAGCCGTCGGTCGGCGCCCAGTGCACATCGACCATCCGCTCCCGCTGCGTTTCGGTCAGGTGGGCCAGGTTCACGCAGTCGACCCGGTGGACGGACACGCCGTGGCCGTGGGTGACGAAGCCGATGATCTCGTCGCCCGGCACCGGAGTGCAGCAGCGGGACAGCCGCACCCATACGTCCGGCGCGCCGTTGACCTCGACGCCGGAGTCGCCGGACGTCCTGGGCTGCGGCGTCTTGGTCGGCATCGCCGCCTCGGCCAGGTCCTCCTGCGCGCCGGCCAGCCCGCCGATCGACCTGACCAGCTTCTCGACCACGGACTGGGCGCTGACCCGGCCCTCACCGACGGCCGCGTACAGCGCGGAGACGTCGGTGTAGCGCAGGTCACGGGCCAGGTTGGGCAGGCTGTCGGCGGCGGCGAGCCGCTGCAGCGGCAGGCCCTGCTTGCGCATCGCCCGCGCGATCTGGTCCTTGCCCGCGTCGACCGCGGCTTCCCGGCGCTCCTTGGAGAACCACTGCCGGATCTTGTTCCTGGCCCGGGGGCTCTGCACGAACTTGAGCCAGTCGCGGCTCGGCCCGGTCTCCTGCGCCTTGGAGGTGAAGATCTCTACGGTGTCGCCGTGGTCCAGGGCGGACTCCAGCGCCACCAGACGACCGTTGACCCGGGCACCAACCGTCCGGTGTCCCACCTCGGTGTGGATCGCGTAGGCGAAGTCCACCGGCGTCGAGCCCTGCGGCAGCGCCACCACCTCGCCGCGTGGGGTGAACACGTAGACCTCGGCGGCGGCCAGGTCGAAGCGGAGCGACTCGAGGAACTCGGCCGGATCCTCGGTCTCACGCTGCCAGTCGACAAGCTGCCTGAGCCAGGCCATTTCCTGGGCCTCGT
>JBAUAY010000332.1:0-5565 GCA_049676235.1 Streptosporangiaceae bacterium | reverse complement strand
GCGCTGCCGCCGGTGCCGCCGGAGACCGGGACGCTCGCGCCGGGGGCCACCGCGACCGGCGGGGGGGCCTACGACGCGCTGGCCGTCTCGGGATCCAAGCTCACCGTCTGGCGGCTCGCCCAGAGGGCCTGGGCGAAGGTCCAGCTGATCACCGTGCCGATCGTGTACGGCTCCTCGAGCTAGGAGGGCCATGAGCTACCTCACCGGCCACTGGTCCTTCGATCCCTTCCTCATCGTGGCCCTGGTCGTGGCCGGGTGGCACGAGATCGGGCTGTGGCGGCTGGCCCGCCGGTCCCGGCCGGAACGCACCCGCGAGCGGCGGCTGCGGTCGCTGTGGTTCTACGCCGGGCTCGCCGTGCTGCTGATCGCGGTGGAGTCGCCGATCGACTACTGGGCCGATGACTACTTCTTCGTGCACATGATCCAGCACCTGCTGCTGATGTTCGCCGCGCCGTCGCTGATCGTCGCGGGCGCGCCGTGGCAGCCGCTGCTCGACGCCCTGCCCGGCCGGTCCGGGCGGAGCGTGACCCGCGGCGTGCTGGCCGGCGGTTGGTCCCGGCCGCTGCGCGCGCTCGGCGGGTTCCTGCTGCGGCCCTGGGTTTCTGTGGGCTTGTTCAACGCCGTGATGATCGTCTGGCACCTGCCCGGGCCTTTCGATAAGGCCGAGACCAACCAGGCCATACACATCTGGCTGATGCACGGCAGCATGTTCGCCGCCGGTGTGCTGTTCTGGCTGCAGTTCATCCCGTCCCCGCCGTTCCACCGCCGGATGCCGCTGCTCAGCCAGGCGGGCGCGCTGCTCGGCACCAACGTCATCATGATCGGCATGGCGATGACGCTGAGCATCTTCGTCGCGGGTTCGGTGTACCCGGTCTACGACCACATCCCAGGCGTCACCCTGCCGCCGTTCGCGGACCAGCAGATCGGTGCGGCCATCTTGTGGGTCTGCGGGGACTTCTGGGCCCTGCCGTCGATGATCGTGATCGTCAGGCGGATGATAGCCACCGAGGGGAGCATGAGCGCGGCGCTGGATAAGGTGCTCAACCGGGGCTCCGCCCGGTCGCCGGGTTCCTGGGCCGGGGGACGGCCACGATCGGGCGCGCTGGCCGAACTGCGGGCTCAGCCGCCTTCCTCGCCGGACGCGGGACCGTGAAGCGGGCGCCGGTGCGCCCGGCGGGGACCGGACACGTCGAGCGGGCCGGTCCCAGCCACCCCGTCGAGCCCGCCTACCTCGTCTAGCTGCGGGTCCTGACGCAAGCCGTTCAGTTCGTCGCGCCGGCGGGTTCGGCGGCGGGCGGGGGCTTCCATGGGCGTGGCGTGCGGCGTGATGACATGGGGTATCTTGCGCAGCCCGCCGAAGGCCGACGAGCGCGCCACCAAGACCACGCCGACGATCAGCGCGGCGATGCCGCCGGCCTCGATGGCGAGCATGCCCGGCGAGATCTGGATCCGGTCGCCGAACACCACGATGCCGAGCACGATGCCCGCGACCGGCTCGCCTGCCGCGATGGTGGGCAGCGAGGCGTGCAGCGGGCCGGCGCTGAACGCATTCTGCATCAGCCACAGACCGACGATCCCGGTGGCGAGCAGGCAGTAAGGCGGCCAGGTGGTGAGCAGCACGGTCACCGGGTGCCCCTGCAGGATCTCCAGCGTCTGCCTGGTCAGCGCGTCCTGGATGCCGAAGACTAGGCCCGCCGCCAGGCCGGTGAGGGTAGCGCGCGCCGGGCCGCGTCGGCCCACCCCGGCCAGCACCGCGACGTACGCGATGCCGGCGATGATCGCGGCCGCGGGCCAGTGCGAGAACGAGCCGAACGACAGGCCGATGGGCTTGGTCGACCGGGACAGCGACAGCAGCGTCACGCCCACGCACAGAATCAGCGCGCCGGCTACCTCAGTCCAGTGCATCGCCTGCTTGGACATCGGGACCGCCAGGATCAGCGCGAACAGCAGGTAGGTGGTCAGCAGGGGTTCCACCACCGTCAGCTCGAGGTGGCCAAGCGACCAGGCCGCCAGCAACTGCCCGGCCACCATGCATACGATGCCGATCAGCCACCTGGGCTTGCGCAGCAGGTCGGTCAGGATCCGCAGGCTCAGGAAACGGGACTCGGGTTCCTGCCGCGCGGCGTACTGCTGGAGGACGAAGCCAATCCCGAGCAGCACAGCGGCCACAAGCGTGATCGCATAGTCCACATCCAGGTCCACGTGCTCTGTCTTACTAGGTGCTGAGCGTGCGTCTATCAAGGACAACGTACAAAACTGACGGCTGGTTTCGGCTCGGCAGCGTAACGCAGGTGCGGCGACTGCCCTTAGATCGTACGTTAGCCGCCAACCTCTACTACTGCCGCCGCGCCGCCCGCCTGAACCTCATAGCACCCCGGATAACATGATTGGCATCCAACTGTTATCTGCGCGGGGGCGCCTGATAAGTGCTATCCCTGCTGCTACAGGGCATCCGTACTATCATGAGAACGTCGGCAGGCGTGATTGCCATGGGAAAGGGTGCTGACGTGGGGGTCGGGAGAAAGACGGCCAGAAAACGAGCCGTGGGGACGCGTGAGCACATCATCGCGTACCTGACAGAGGTTAACGAGTTGTGCGACGCCAACGGGATGGCCAGCACGCAGCTGGCCGCCGCGATCGGTTACCCGGGTTCCAGCGTGGCGTTCGCGCAACTGCTGTCCGGTATGGAACGTTCGGGGCTGATCGAGCGCGAAGTCCGGGGCAAGCGGACGTACCGGATCAACTTGGGGGCTGCACACGCCATCGGACCGGGCGGGGCCGCCCGGGCCTCCGGGATTCCCGGGATCCCCGAGGTTGCGATGGCTGTCGGGGTCAGCGGGGCTGCTGGGATTGGCGGGTCCGGCGGAGTTGGCGGTGAGGTCGGCAGCGGCATCGGAGCGGCTGGCTTCGATTACGACCAACTGGCCCGCCGCCTGCTGGTCCAGGTCGTCAGGCGGCTGGCCGCGGCCGAGCCGGCGGCGAGCCACCAGGACCGTTCGGCCCCGGATCGGTTCGCTCCGGATCCGATGGCTCCGGATCGGTTGGCTTCGGATCGGTCGGCCCCGGATTGGCTGGCCCTGCAGGAGACGGTCGCCGGTCTTGAGTATGAGCTGGCCACGGCGTGGTCCAAGCACGGCAAGCTGGCCGAGGAGAACGTCAGGCTGCGGGAGCAGTTGCGGGCCGCAGAGCGGTCACTGGCGCTGGCCGCCGAGCGGGTCCGCAGGCTGCCGGCCAGCACCGACCTGGACCGCAGCGAGGTGGTCTTGCTGCAGCGGCTACTCGTCTCGGGCGGCACGGACGGCCTGGTCGGCCCCGACGGGCCGGATGAGGCCCGCGGCTCTGTTGGCTCCGTTGGCTCCGGTCACGCGGCCGGGAGTCTGGCGGAGGCGCCGAGCCTGCTCAGCTAGGCCCGCAGGTAGACGCGGGCCGCGTTGCCGCTGAGCACACCGGCCAGCACGTCGCCGGGGAGGCCGAGGGCCGCCACCGCGCGCACGTTCCTGGCCACGCCGGGCACGCCGGGCCAGTCGGTCCCGAAGATCCACTTCCTGGCCAGTTCGGTCAGGTCGAAGGCGGCGTAGTAGTCCGGCAGCCGCTTGGGCGGCAGCCCGGCCAGGTCGAGCCAGACGTTGCCGCAGGCCAGCGCCATCCGGGCGGCGTCGGCGTACCAGGCTCCGCGGCCGCCGTGGGCCAGCACGAACGTAACGCCCGGGAAGTCGGCGATGACCGGGCTCATCAGCGTCGGGTCGCCCGCTTCCGGCTGCGAGCCGGGGAAGATGCTCCCGCCGGTGTGCACGATCACCGGCACGCCGCGTTCGGCGCACAGCTCGTAGACCGGGTACAGACCCTCGGCATCGGGGCGGAAGGCACCGTGCACCGGGTGCAGCTTGATCGCGACGGCACCCAGGTCGAGCTGGCGGGCCGCTTCGGCGGCCGGCTGGGCGTGCACGGCCGGGTTCACGTTGGCCACCAGGCGGAACCGGCCGGGGTTGTACGCGATCAGCGGCAGCAGGTCCTCGACGGGCTGGATGCCGGTCGCCCGCGGGCTGTACTCGGCGAACAACAGGGCGGTGTCGACGCCTTCGGCCTCAAGCAGGGCGTCGAGCCGGGCCGGAACCGGATCGCCGTCGGGGCCGAACACGCCACGCCACGGGGAGTCCTTACCGAAATCGTCCGCCCACTTGATCCACCCGGCCGTCACCGTGCTCAGCCTGGGCACATGCACGTGGGCGTCCACCACCGCCATGCCGTCGATCACGGGTGGCTACCGGTCCAGGCGCCGCAGCCCGGCCCGGTGGGCGCGGCCGGTCTCGATGTAGGTCTTCACCGCGTCCTCGACCCAGTCCGCGGGCACCCCGGTCTTCTTGATCGTCGCGGGTACGCCGGCCACCAGAGCGCCCGGCGGCACCTTGAAGCCCTCGGGGACCAAAGACGCCGCCGCCACGATCGCGCCGGCCCCCACCGTGACCCGGTTCAGGGTGATCGAGCCCGAGCCGATCAGGCACCTGTCTCCTACCACGCAGCCCTCCAGGTGCGCGTTGTGCCCGACGACGCACTCGGCTCCGATCAGCGTCGGCCAGTCGTGCGTGCAGTGCACCACGGTTCCGTCCTGCACCGACGTCCGCGCGCCGACCTCGATCCGGCCGTGGTCGCCGCGCAGCACGGCGCAGGGCCACACGGACGCCTCGGGGCCGATCCGGACCCGGCCGATGACGACCGCATCGGGGTGGACGAAGGCGGTCTCGTGGATGTCCGGCTCGTACTCACCCAGCGCGTAAATCGGCACTCTCGGACCTTATCCCTTGGTGCCGGGGCACGAGAATACCGCGGTATCTCCGGCTCACTAACGCGGGGCTGCGGGCCAGATCGAGTACGCCGAAGCGGTGCTGGTCCCAGATGTGCAGCGACGCTACTTCCGGGTACGGCGTCACGTCTGGCGGGTCATCGAAGATGCGGGTCGTCCGGCGGCCCGGCGCGTACGGCGGCCAGCCGGGGTCGCCGTACGCGGCGAACGCCGCCCACTGCGAGCGCATCAGGTCCCCGAGCGCCACCGCGCTGGCCGGCGGTTCAGGACCGAACAGCATCCGGCCGAGCCCGGAGTAGACGCCGAAGACCAGCGGCACGTCGATCGCGTGACAGGCGCCGAGCCCTGCTTCCGAGGCCGGGTAGCTGACCTGGTAGAGGAAGGTCCGCCCGCCTGCCGCGGCGTGCGCCTGAGCCAGGTGCAGCGTCGGCATACGGAACAACCAGTCGGAGTTGACCAGCTCGAACAGCATCTCGGCGTCCGCGTCCGGGTAGGCCTCGCGGTAGGCGGCCTCGCCGTCCGCGCCGCCGGCGAGCCCGCGCAGCGCCTGGCTGGCCGCCTCGTCGGTGATCTTCCCGCGCAGCCCGTACAGCTCGGTGAACAGCCGAAACTCATCCCGGTTATGCCCCGTGAGCAGGTCGACGTGACGGGCGGCGCCGGCCGCGACCGCCCGCCACGGCGCCACCGGCAGCACCTCGCCGTCCACCACAGGCGCGAACGGCACGCTGGTGTGCGTGGCCGCTCCCCAGGGGTGGTCGGTGGGC
>JBAUAY010000331.1:0-8271 GCA_049676235.1 Streptosporangiaceae bacterium | reverse complement strand
CAGCTTGTCGGCCGGTCCGCTGAGCTCAGCGTGCTGCAGGAGGCGTGGCGGGCCGCCGACGCGGGGCGTCGCGGTCTCGTGCTGGTCCGCGGTGACGCTGGTGTGGGGAAGACCCGCCTGGTGGCCGAGGTTGCCGAGATAGCACGGCTGCAGGGCGCGGTGGTCGCGACGGCGCAGTGCTTCGGGTCGGCGGGGCGGCTGGCGCTGGCCCCGGTGGCGGACTGGCTGCGAAACGACGCGGTCCGGTCGGCGGTGGCGACCCTCGATCCCGCCTGGCGCACCGAGGTCGCCAGGCTCGTGCCGGTCAGTGGCGGCGGGACGGGCTCCAGAGCGACGGCGGATGCCTGGCAACGTCACCGCTTCCTGGAAGGCCTGGCCCGGGCGCTGATCGCAGTCCAGCGCCCGCTGCTGCTGGTGCTGGACAACGTGCAATGGTGCGACCAGGAGACGCTGGCCTTCATCACATTCTGCCTGGGCCTAGCCGACGACGTCCGGCTCCTGGTGGCCGCGACATTGCGCCAGGACGACCTCGACGAAGACCCCGAGCTGGCAGGCTGGATCGTCCGGATGCGGGCTACCGGGCTGCTCACCGAGATCCCTCTCAGCCCGCTGGAGGCCGCCGGCACGACGCGTCTCGCTCAGGCGATTTCCGGGCAGCCTCTCCCTGAAGCCCGCGCGGACCTGTTGCAAGCGGCGACGGGCGGCTTCCCGCTGTACATCATCGAGGCGGCGCGCGGCACCGCCGATCCTGGCGGCAAGTCGCTCCCGGTCGGTGATCTCGCTGCGGTGCTGCGCAAACGTCTCGACCAGGGGACCGCGGCTGCCCGGGAGATAGTCGGTCTAGCGGCGGCGGTGGGCACGAACTTCACCCTCGACCTGCTCACCGAGGCCAGCGACCTGGACGCCGACCTGATCGTGGAAGCAGTCGACGAGCTGTGGGGGCGCAGGATCATACGGGAGTTCCGGGACGGCTACGACTTCTCCCACGACCTGCTGCGCGAAACGGCATATGCGGGGATCAGCCCGCCCAGACGCTGGCTGCTGCACCGGCGCATCGCCCAGGGCCTGGAACTGCTCCACGCCGAAAACACAGATGGCGTCGCGGCCCAGCTCGCCGAGCAGTATGCACGAGCCGGACGGCCCGAGCGGGCGGTGACCAACTACCAGCGGGCAGCCGACGTCGCCGCCGGCAGGTTCGCCCATACCGAGGCCATCCGGCTGCATGAGAAGGCGCTATCCATCATCGCGGCCATGCCCGCGGGACGAGACCGGGACTCCCGCGAACTGGCGGTACTGGAGGCGATGGCGGCACCGCTTAACGCCAGGCACGGCTACTCCTCCCGGGATCTGCAGCAGGCGCTGGAGCGGACGATCGCCCTCGCCGAGTCACTGGGCCGCAAGGACTCGACGGTCGCCGGCATGGCTGCGCTGTGGGCCACGCAGATCGTGCAGGGACGCACGGCCGACAGCCACCGGACGGCTACCCGCGCCCTGGACCTCGCCGACCCTGAGTCCGAGCTATGCGGACAGGCTCATTTCGCCGTCGGCGGTTCCGCCATCAACCTTGGGATGCCGGCCGAGGGGCTGCGTCACCTGGAACTTGCCGCCAGGCTGGGCGGCGGTGCCGTCCGGCTAAGCGTCGGCACCCGCCCTGACGTGCACGGGATGGCCTGGGCCGCCCATGCCCACTGGCTGCTCGGCCACGACGACGAGGCCCTCGGCGCCTGCCGCCAGGCCATCAGGCTGGCCCGGGCGATCGACCACCCCTACAGCCAGGCGGTAGCCCTTGCCTACGCCTGCATCACCCACCAGATGCGCCACGACCTGCCCGAGCTGAGGAACGCCGTTGATGAGCTGCGCCAGCTGTGCGACGGGTATGACTTCGCCTATTACCGCGAGTGGGCCCTGATCCTGGACGGCTGGTCCCGCGATAGTACTTCAGGCGCCGACCTGGTCCGCCGCGGCATCGGCAACCTCAGATCGGAGGGCGCGTTCGCGCGCATGCCGTACTGGCTGTCGCTGCTCGCCGACCTCTCAGCCCGGGACAGCCGGCCCGGCGCCGCGCGGGCCACCCTTGACGCCGCTCTGGCCGCCGGGCGCGCCCACGACGACGTCTGGTGGCTGCCCGAGGTGATGCGCATGCGCGCCGCCTATGACGAGGAGCCGAGCGCCATCGCGCGCCTACTCTCCGCCGCGCAGATGGCGTCGGAGCACGGCAGTGTGGTGCTGCTCCGGCGCTGCGAGCGTGACCTGGGCAGGCGGAACGTTCGCCTTCCCGCTCCCGGCGTTCCCTGACAGCGTAGCGCCGAGCACGCGATCCGAACGCTGCGCGAACACCGTGGTGCGTACTTTCGGCGGGGACCGGATTTCAACGACGCACCGAAAGGGGACGACATGACTACATCAACCGCCACGACCACCGTTCCGTATGCGGAGCTGGCAGGCGCCGTGCGCGGCGACCTGATCATGTCCGGCGATGCCGGGTACGACCGGGCCCGTGCCGTGTACAACGTCATGATCGACAAGCACCCGGCGGCCGACCCGTTCCTCAGCCCGGCGCAGGCCCGCCCCGCCATCGCCCGGATCCCCGGAGCAGTGCTCCAGGAAGTGCCGGGCGGGCACGGCCCCTGGCTGGAAGATCCTGCTGGCTGCGCCAAGCTCGTGACCAGCCACCTCACCGCGCCCGGATTCGCGCCTGCCGCCTAGGGCAGGCGGCTTGCGGTGCACTCCGGTACGGCAGGTGGGCCATCCGGATCTTCATCGCGGGGGCCACCTGGCCCGGCGGGGCATCTGCAACCTCAAGTCGCAGGGTGCGTTCGCGCGCATGCCGTACTGGTTGTCGCTGTTCGGAGCCTGTCAGCACGGAGCTGCCCGGCCGGGCGCCGCTGAGGCGATCCTCGACGCCGCGCTCGCCGACGGACATGCCCACAACGACGTGTGGTGGCAGCCTGAGTAATGCGGGCCGCCCGCGACGAGCAGGCCGCCATCTCGCAGCTGCGCTCCGCAGCTCAGGTCGCAGCAGCTCACGACGGCATCGGACTACTGTGGCGCTGCCAGCGTGACCGCGAACGGCGGGGGTTCCTCGCTCCGCTCCGGGCGTTCTTCCGGCGGCATCGCCCGAACGCTGCGCGAACGGTCCAGTTCATACCTTCAGACGTGCACCGGATTTCAAACGACGCAGCTGAGGGGGACGACGTGACTACCTACCTCACCCGGCAGTGCCACCGTTGCGTATCAGGAGCTGACTGCTGCCGTGCGCGGTAACCTGATCATGCCGCGAGACCGGGGCATGATGATACGCGGCCGCAGGCAGGACAACCGGAAACTGGCCGGCAGCGGTGGGCCGTTCTGGCGGTGGTGCGGGCGGCGCAGTTCCTCACCATCTTGGACCCGTGGGTGGTCAATGTCGTGCTCCCGGTGCTGCAGCACGACTTTTGCCCCTGCGGCGCTGTCGGACGTCTTGCTGATCCTCGATGTGTACGCCGTCCTACCGGCCGCGCTACTGCTGTCCGCGGGGCGGGCGATCCGACCGCCCGGCAGGACAGGGGATGCCGCGATGTACCTAAACCGGCTCTTCTCTGCTGACAGCCGGTTCCTCAAGATCATGCGATCCAGGGTGGCATTGCATTTGCCGTTGGTTCGTCGGCGTGACCGGGCGCGCGGCGTCCTGCTCGCCTGCAACGTGGCCATACCGGCGGCAGCCAGTTCGCGGCCCGAATGCCCGGCTGGAACAGGCACCCGCCGCTGCCTGCCCAGGCTCACGCGGTGGCTGCCGGCGGCTGGCCGCTCACCTTCATCGCTCCCGGGAGAGGTCGGGCGCGCCGCTTGTCCTACTTGCGATCGCCGCCTGGGCATCTCGGCGAACGCGGGCGTCGCCATGCCCAGGCGGCGCATACTCGCGGCGATCTTCCGGGCCATTGCCGGCGTTCCCTGGCGCCATGGCACATATCCTCAGGCAGGGTCGGCGCAGCGAGGACACCCAGTGCGGTCTCCGGGCACTAACGCGAACGGATGCTGACCCGGTGTGCGGCGACCCGGTGGTCACCGACCTGGTGACCCGCGCCAGGAACGGCGAGGAGCAGGCGTGGGACGCGCTGGTGGAGCGGTACGCCCCGCTGATATGGTCGATCTGTCGCAGATACCGGCTCGGTGGCGCCGACGCCGACGACGTCGGTCAGGGTGTCTGGCTGCTCCTGGTGAACCATCTGGGCAAAGTCCGCGATCCGGCCGCGCTTGCCGGGTGGCTGGCCACCACGACCCGGCGGGAATGCCTCCGGGTCCTGCGCGCCGGGCGGGGACCGCACAGGGCCTGGTACGTGCTGGACGCCGAGAACATCCCGGACGAGCGGAACGGGACAGCAGAGCATGAGCTGCTGGCGGCCGAGCGCCACGCCGCGCTGCGCGAGGCGTTCATGGACCTGCCGCCATCCGGCCAGCAGCTGATCGCCATCCTCATCCAGGACCCGCCCGTGCCGTACGCCGAGATCAGCGCCAGGCTCGGCATCCCGGTCGGCAGCATCGGCCCGATCCGCGGCCGCTGCCTGGACAAGCTGCGCCGCCACCCGGCCGTCGCCGCGCTGATCAACGCCGAAGCCGGGACCGCGCAATGTGAGATGCACGGCCCGGCCGTAGCGCAGTGACGACGAAAACCCGGCCGGCGCGGTACTTCAGCGCGGACTCGCGATCAGGGGGCCGAACCGACTCGGGTCGAGGAGGATCGCAACAGGACTGAACTGGGCAGCCGGCCCGACGCCCGGGGACGGCGGGAATGTCCCCGGCCGAAGCCACGGGCGTCAAGGAGCGCCCGGCAACGTCCACCACCCTGCCCGGCGTCACCCTGCACATTCGCAGCCTCCCCGGGCAGCCAAGCCCGTGACGTCATCAAGGTCGCCGTGCTCCCGAGCGCCGCCAGCCCAGAAGCGGCTATCGAGATGGTCGTCCGGGCCAAGGGGATGTCGGGCAGCCTGGCATTCCCCGGGAGACGCTTAACCTCGTCGTGGTGGAAGGCCTGCACCAACTGGACGTGCACGACGTCGACGTCAGTATCCCGCAAGAGAAGTAGGTTCACCGCAGCTCGCCACGACGGGCCTTCAGTTCCGGTGACATGTGCGGGTACTGGCTGCTGCGGGCCGGATAGCGCCATGCTGGTCTGCCACAGGCCAGGCGGCTAACGGTCGAACAGGGCGCTGACCGGCTCCGGCGCTGCCAGCGTGACCGCGGACAACAAGTGATTTCTTCGCTCCGCTCGGGCGTTCTCCCGGCGGCGGCCCCGCCTATGCGGCGGTCGTGTTTGCCGAGCATGCTGCTGTGGGGCGTGGCCAACGCGCTCATCCAGCCTTCGCTGTTCGCCTCCGCCGACGCCGCGCCGCGAGCGGAGCGGCGGGAAGGTGACATGCTCATTTGCCTCTATGATGCCAGGGCCGCGGGAGTGATCTTGCACGGTGCTCACGCTGCACGCACGCCTCATAGGGTCAGGTGAGGATGTTCAGACGGCGAGGATTTGTTGCGTTTTAGGCTATTTGCCGTCCGCGCTGGCGGTCGCTTTGGTGATGTAGCTGATGATGTCGTCAGCACCTACGCGGGCCGGATCCAGGTCCGGGTTGTAGATGCAGACCGACCAGCCCGCGCACCCTGGCGACATCAGGGCCGCGGAGGTGATCTCGGTTAGCTGCTCCCAGGTCAGGCCGCCGGGCTGCGGATAATCCACCGCGGCGAGTTCGGTGCTGGCGAGCACGTCGAGGTCTGTGTGCAGCCACCATGGCGCGGGCAGGGCCGCCGCCGCGCCTTTCACCGCGCGGAACCCGGCCGGGCGGATCAGCGCCCGCAGCTGGCCTGCCAGTGTCGGGACGCCCGCGGCGGCGAGCTCGTCCTGGTCGCGGGGACCGATCGCGATGACATCGGCGGCGCGGATCCGGGGAAGGACGCCGCGCAGGCGCGGATCCAGGACGGCGTCGAACAGGCCCAGCGCCATCCCGAGCTCACAATCGGCCGCTTCGCCCGTCGGCGACGCGAGCGGCGGCCATGCATCTTCATGCCCGTCGATGAACAGCAGGCCAGGCCGGCCCTGCTCGTACTGCAGCGCGGCGAGCGCGCCGAGCATCACCGGGCAATCGCCGCCCAGCAGGAGCGGGAAGCGCCCGCGGCCACGCGCGGCGCGCACCGCCCCGCAGACCCGCCCGATCATGGTGATCAGTGCGCCCTCAGCGAGCAACCCGGACGGGCCCCGCCAGGACTGCGGAGCCGGGAGCGCGAGGTCCCCCGCGTCGGTGAAGCCAGGCCTGCTCGCCAGCGCGGCCGACAGGCCACGCTCGCGCAGCACGGCCGGCGCCCGGGCCACCCCGTCAACTGTCCCGCTGGAGTTCGTGGGCACGCCCACCAGCTCTACCTCGCGCGGCACCATCCGGTCCACGCTACCAACCTGCCGACGCCGCCATGAGGAAGCCAGCCCGCCGGCGCTCCCGCCAGCAACCCGCCGCTGGCCACCCCTCATCGCTGGAAATCTCGTACACGCACTCCACGCGGCAATTGAGGATGTTTCAGCGAGGGCGGTTTGCCGCATACTCATGCATCCGTGTGGCAATCCGTGCGCTGGGACGCATGTGTCGTCGTTTCGTCGCCAATCTATTGGCGAGGGCGGCGGGAAGAATAACTTTACAGGTGCGTGGCGGCGCAGCGGTCAGGTCAGGCGGGCGTGGAATCGTCCGCTGGCGACCGGCGCTACCGGCCCGCCGACCCAGAGCCGGCCGTCCGGTTCGGGGCGGACCTCGATGGTGCTGGGCCGCCCGGTGAACCGGCCCTGGTGGATTAGCAGGGGCTCGCCGCGGGGCCGCGCCCCGTGGTGCATCAGGTAGCCTGCCGCTGGCCCGGCCGCGCTCCCGGTCGCGACATCCTCGATCCGGCCGGCGTTATCCCAGGTGCGACCCTCCGGGCGGTCCGGTTCGAGCACGTAGACGAACTTCGCGCCGCTGGCGGCAAGCAGTTCTTCGAACCGGGGATGGCTGATCCTGGCGTGCTCTAGGCCGTCTTGAACCGGCACGATCAGGTAGGGCAGGCCGGTGCTGACCACCTGCATGGGCAGGGCTGGATGCGCCTGGCCGGGCGCGAGGTTCAGGGCGTCGCTGAAGGCACGTGCCGGCTCACCGGCGATGGCCGGGCCGAAATGCGGGACGCCCTGGTCCATGGTCGCGTCGACCCACCCGGCCGCGCCACGGGTCCGGGCCGCCACGGTTCGCTGTACCACGGTCAGCGTCCAGGTCTGTTCCGCATCTGATACCGGCAGCAAGGTATGCAGCACGGCAGCCGCGCCCAGCACCGGGTGCCCGGCGAAGTCCAGCTCTTCATCCTCGGTGAAGATCCGCAGCCGGGCGGACCCCCCTGTCAGGTCCACGTCGGTCAGGAACGCCGTTTCGAACTGGCGGACCTCTCGCGTCACGTCCTGCATCACCGCCGCGGGCAGGCTGGCTGCGTTCAGCACCACCACCAGGCCATTACCACGCAATGCCCGCCGGCTGAAGACATCAACGTGCCGGTACTCCAGATCAAGCATGATGATCTCCCTCACGGCGGTACCGGGCTGCCCACCCTTCCAGTGACGGCAACCCCTGCCCTGTGTTACCCGGCTGGGAGCAGGACAAGCGCCGCGGCACCGGCCGCCCCATCGCAGTCGGCGCGTGCAGGCCGCCGCCCTGCCCGGACCGCCGGTCATCAGACCGCCCCTGGGACTTGCACGTCACCAGCGGCCGGCCGGGACGACGATATTCCCCATCGTTTCCGTCAGCACCAGACTGTGCTGACGAGCGGTCATCGCAGCGGCAATAGCGTCTCGCTGGTCTTGGTTCGTGCGCGCGGGTGCGCTCTTGAGACCGAGGGCTGCCAATCCCTGCCGGGTCCAGGCCGCACGGGTTCGGGGGCCTCGCCTGCGATGCCAGCGAGTCCATGAGGCATTCGGGAAGACCTCGACGACCTCGGGGCCGTAGGCAGCGAGCGCGTTGAACAGGGCAAGTCCCTTGGGCGCCGGCGCACATCGCTGCCGCCATGGGCGCGGGCCGCGTTCGGCAAGGAGCGAGGCCAGCTTCCAGGTCTGCTGGCCGTCGTCTTGGATGAGCCCCGGTGCCGGAATGCTCCGGGGTTTCCCGGCTTCCGCGCTGCGGGTCCGTGCGGGTGCGCGGTGCCTGCCCCGGGCGGGGGCGGACTGCGCCGGGCCAGGGACGGCGGATGTTCGCGGGGCGGCGCCCCGGGTCGCGGCCCGGCGGCCAGGCGCGAGATTGCGGC
>JBAUAY010000330.1:0-8927 GCA_049676235.1 Streptosporangiaceae bacterium | reverse complement strand
CTGAGTGACTGGCGTTCGGTCATGTTCGCTCCGGTCGGCGACGGCCAGCGACGCCGGCGCGGAAGCGACGGAGTGCGCTTGGCCCTGGCCGTGCTCGCCCTGGTGTGCTGCGTGCTCATCATCCACTACAACTCCCGCATCGACCAGGCCATCGTCCAGGTCATCCATCCGCCGCCGCGGAGCATCACCTGGCTGGTGACGGTGGTCTACCAGGCTGGCTCGATCGGCGTCGTGATCGTCCTGGTGGGGCTGGCCCTGGTCGCGCGCCGCTGGGTGATCGCGCGTGACCTCGCGCTGAGTGCGGCCGGCGCGGCGGCGGTAAGCGGCATCCTGGTTCTCCTGCTCGGAAGCCGCGGCGGAAGACCGAGCGGGATCGTGATCAATGGTTACGACCTGACTTTCCCTGTCCTGCAGATCGCCCTGTTCGCCGCGGTGGCCACCGCGGCGCTGCCCTACCTGGCGCGAAGCGTGCAGCGCCTCATCGAGATCTTCATCGCCCTGGTGGCCTTGGCCTCGGCGGTGGGAGGTCACGGGCTGCCGCTCAACGTGCTGGGGAGCCTGGCCATCGGCTGGGGAGCGACCGCGGTGGTCCGGCTCATCTTCGGGTCGCCTCTCGGCCTGCCTTCGACCGATGACGTGCAGTTGCTGCTGGCCGAACTCGGCGTCCGCTCGAGCCACGTGCACCCGGCCAGGAGGCAGGTCTGGGGGGTGGCGAAGTTCGAGGCGACCGAGATATGCGGGACGGATTCGTCCGGTCGCATCGGTATCGCGGTCTACGGCCGGGACGCAGCCGACGCCAGGCTGCTCACCAAGGCAGGCCGGTTCCTGCTGTACCGGGACTCCGGGCCGAGCCTCACGGTAACCCGGCTTCAGCAGGTCGAACACGAGGCCTACCTCACCATGCGGGCGGGCCAGGCGGGCATCGCCGTGCCCGAGATCGTCGAGGCAGGAAAGGCGGGACCGGCCAAGGACGCGCTGCTCGTCTACCGGCTGCCGGCCGGGACGGCACTGTCGGAGGCTGATCCGTCCGACATTAGTGACGTCATGCTGGACGACCTGTACCGTCAGCTGCTGGTCCTGCGCAGAGCGCGGATCGCGCACGGCGCGATCAGCGGTGACGCGCTGCTGGTCGACTCGGCCGGCCAGACCGTCGTCCTGACGGACTTCCGCAACGCCTCAGCGAGCGCGTCGCCGGATCTGCTTGATCGCGACCTGGCCGGGGCCATCGCGGCGACGGCCGTGGCCGTCGGCGCCGAACGAGCCGCCGATTGCGCGGCACGGTGCCTCTCGCCGCAGATGCTGGGCGGCGCCCTGCGGCATCTGCACAAGCCAGCACTCGACCCCGCGCTCGGCCGGAGCCTGCGCGGCAAGCGCGGGTTCTTGGAGGATGTCCGTCAGCAGGCCGCCCGGGCCAAGTCGATCGACGTGCCGAAGCTGGTGGAGCCGCGCCGGGTGAGCTGGCCGACGTTGATCATGGTGATCGGCACGCTCATCGGCGGCTGGGCCCTGATCGGGGTGCTGATCGACGTATCCAAGTCCTTCGACACCGTGATCGGGGCCGACTGGCTGTGGGTCGTTGTGGCGTTCGTCCTTTCCCAGCTGGCCTACGTCGCGTCGGGCGTGGAAGGCGTCGGCAGCGTGGCCGGGCCGCTTCCGCTCGGGCGGGCGGTGGCGGTCGAGGTCGCCAACTCATTCAGCGCGCTGGCCGGCGGCACGGCCGCGGTCTTCGCCACCCGGGTCCGCTTCTTTCAGCGACAGGGCTACGACGCCACCGTGGCGCTGAGCTCGGGCGCCATCATGACCACATCCAGCTGGATCGCCATAACGGTGCTGTTCTTGGTTTCCCTGCCGTTCGCCTGGGGGTCCATCCACATCGAGGTCACTCCCGAGTCCGGGGGGGATTCCAAACTGGTGTGGATCATCTTGGCCGTCGTGGTGCTGGTCGCCCTGGTGGTCGGCCTGGTGCTGGCGGTGCCCCGGTTCCGCAGGCTGGCGGCCGAGAAGGCGCGCCCCAAGGTCCGCGACATCTGGGGCAACCTCAAGCAGGTAGCCAGCTCCCCGCGCAAGCTCGTGCTGCTGGTGGGCGGCTCGTTTGCCGGGGAACTGCTGGTGGCCATGGCGCTGTCCGTTTCACTGCGGGCCTTCGACGACCATCTCCGGCTGCCCACCCTGATCGTGGTCATCACCCTGGCCGGGATCATCGGAGGCGTCTCACCGTCGCCTGGCGGCATGGGGGTGGTGGAAGCGGGCATGATCCTCGGCCTCACGGCGGCCGGCGTCTCGGAGGCCGACGCCACCGCCGCGGTCTTCATCCAGCGCCTGTTCACTTCGTACCTGCCGCCCATCTGGGGCTGGATCACGCTCGTCTGGATGCGAAAGAGGGAATACCTATGAGCACCACCGGAACGCACCCCGAGTCAAGCGCCGCGCCGGACCTGACCAGGCGGGAGGGGGGCGCACCGTTCGCGTCGACGTGGCGGCGCAAGCACCTGACCGTGGAGCAGCGAGTGGCCAGGGGCAGGGCTGCTCGCAACGTGGCACCGAGGTCGGGCCACGGACGGTGGGAGCCCGCACCACGCCGCCCCGATCCGGTCGCGCTGCTCGAAGAGCAGGCGGCCAGCCGGGTACCCCAGATGGTCCCGATCCGCTACGGGCGGATGCTGGTCTCCCCGTTCACGTTCTACCGGGGCGCGGCGCTGATCATGGCCACCGACCTGGCGGCCACCCCGGTATCCGGGATCACCGTGCAACTGTGCGGAGACGCCCACCTGTCGAACTTCGGCCTGTTCGGCACGCCCGAACGGCGGATGCTGTTCGACATCAACGATTTCGACGAGACCCTCCCCGGCCCGTGGGAGTGGGACGTGAAGCGGCTGGCGGCCAGCTTCGAGGTCATGGGACGCGACCGCGGCTTCACCCGGGCCGACCGCCGCGCCGTGGTCATGGCCGGGGTCAAGGAATACCGGGACCGGATGCGCCAGGCCGCCGGGATGAGCAGTCTAGACGCGTGGTATGAGCATCTGGAGGCCGGGATGCTGCTCAAAATGGTCCGCAAGGAAGTCCGGATCAAACGGGTCACCAAGGACGACGCCAGGATGACTGAGGAGATGGTGGCCAAGGCGAGGACGCGCGACAACACCCGGGTGTTCGCCAAGCGGGCTGACGAGGTCGACGGCGAACTGCGCATCGTGGCCGATCCGCCGATCATCATCCCGATCGAGGACCTGGTCAGACCGGGGTCGGAATGGGAGAACCCCGACCCGCTCATCAAGAAGCTGCTCAGCTCGTACCGGCGCACGCTCGGACGCCAGCACCACCCCCTGGAGGAATACCGTTACGTCCACTCGGCCTACAAGATGGTGGGCGTCGGCAGCGTCGGGACCCGCTGCTACATCGTGCTGCTGCTGGGCCGCGACCATAACGACCCGCTGTTCCTGCAGGTCAAGGAGGCGCAATCCTCCGTGCTCGAACGCTTCCTGCCCGAGAGCACTTACCGGCACCACGGCGAACGCGTAGTAGCGGGGCAGCGCCTCATGCAGGGCGCGACTGACATCTTCCTGGGCTGGCAGAGCATCAAGGGGCTCGACGGCGTGACCCGCGACTACTACGTGCGCCAATTCCAGGACTGGAAAGGAAGCGCTGACGTGGACAGCCTGCTCGTGCCGGGAGCCGTGCTGTACTCCCGCATCTGCGGAGCGACCCTGGCCCGCGCTCACGCCCGGTGGGGCGACCGGATCGCCATCGCCTCCTACCTCGGCAAGGGCGACACCTTCGACCGGGCCATCGCGGATTTCTCCGCGGCCTACGCCGACCAGAACGAGCGGGACTACGCCGCGTTCAAGGCCGCCATCGACTCCGGGCGGCTGACCGCCCAGACCGGGGTGTAGGCGCCTTCAGCACGGGCTCAGATGTCGATGCGGGACGGGTCGAGCTCGGCGGCGCCGCCGACGATGAAGTCGCGGCGCGGGGCCACCTCGGTCCCCATCAGCAGGTTGAATATGTCCGCGGCGGCGGTCGCGTCCTCGATCCTGATCCGCCGCAGGGTGCGATGCCTGGGGTCCATGGTGGTCTCGGCGAGCTGGGACGCGTCCATCTCACCCAGGCCCTTGTACCGCTGCACGGGCTCCTCCCAGCGCTGACCGCGGCGCTCGAGCTCGAGCAGGGTCCGGTTCAGCTCCGCATCGGAGTACGTATACCGGTACTTCGCCTGGCCCTTGCGGACGTTTTTCAGCGCCACCCGGTGCAGCGGCGGGACCGCAGCGAAGACCCGGCCCGCGTCGAGCATCGGCCGCAGGTACCGGTGGAACAGCGTCAGCAGCAGGGTCCGGATGTGCGCGCCGTCGACGTCGGCGTCGGCCATCAGGATGATCCGCTGGTACCTGGCCGAATCCAGGTCGAACGAGCTGCCCGAGCCCGCGCCTATCACCTGGATGATCGCGGCGCACTCGGCGTTCTTGAGCATGTCCGCCAGCGATGCTTTCTGCACGTTCAGGATCTTTCCGCGGATCGGCAGCAGCGCCTGGAACTCCGAGTCCCGGGCCAGCTTCGCGGTGCCGAGCGCGGAGTCTCCCTCGACGATGAACAGCTCGCTCCGGTCGTCGGCCGACCGGCAGTCGACCAGCTTGGCGGGCAGCGACGAGCTGGCCAGCACCGACTTGCGCCGCTGGTTGTCGCGGTGCTCGCGGGCGGCGATACGCGCCTTGGCCGCGGATACCACCTTCTCGAGCACCGCGCGGGCCTGCTGCTTGGCGCCCCGGGGCGGGGTCTCCAGATAGGCGTTGAGCTGTGCGCCCACCACCTGCGCCACAATCTTGGAGGCGGCCGGGGTGCCGAGCACCTCCTTGGTCTGCCCCTCGAACTGCGGCTCGGGCAGCCGGACCGAGACGATCGCGACCAAGCCCTCGAGCACGTCCTCCTTGGTGACGGGATCGTCGCCGTTCTTCAGCAGCCTGGCCGCCCTGAGCTGGTCGTTCAGCGTGCGGACCAGGGCCCGCTCGAAGCCCGTGACGTGCGTGCCGCCGTGCGGGGTGGTGATGACGTTGACGAACGAGCGGATCACGCCGTCGTAGCCTGTCCCCCACTGGACCGCCACGTCCACCTGCAGCTCGCGCTCGACCTCGGTCGGGGTCATGTGACCCCGGTCGTCGAGCACCGGGACCGTCTCGGTGAAGTGGCCAGATCCGGTCAGCCGCAGCACGTCGGTGACCGACTCGCCGGAGCCAAGGTGGGCGCAGAACTCGCTGATGCCGCCGTCGAAGCGGAACACCGCGCGCCTGGGCGGCTCCGGCCTGGCCTCGGGATCTTCGAGGTTCCCGGGTCCCCCCGGGGGTTCCTCGCGGATGCTGATGGTCAGGCCGGGCACCAGGTAGGCGGTCTGCCTGGCCCGCTCGGTGAGCGCGTCGAAGCTGAACCTGGCGTCCTTGATGAACACCTGCCGGTCCGGCCAGAACCTGATCCTGGTCCCGGTGGCCCGCCGGGTGACTCGGCTGAGCTGGCGCAGCCCTGACTTCCTGGTGAAGTCCGCGTCCGGGCCGGGCGCGGCGAACTCGCCGGTGACGCCGCGGCGGAAGCTGGCCGCCCAGGTGTGCCCCTCCCGGTCTACCTCGACGTCCAGCCGCGCGGCCAGCGCGTTGACGACCGAGGCGCCGACGCCATGCAGCCCGCCGGAGGCCGTGTACGAGCCGCCGCCGAACTTGCCGCCCGCGTGCAGCCTGGTCATCACCAGCTCCACGCCGGTGAGCTTGGTCTTGCGCTCGACGTCGACCGGGATGCCGCGGCCGTTGTCCCTGACCTCGGCCGAACCATCGGCGTGCAGCGTGACCTCGATCCCGGTGCAGTGCCCGGCCAGCGCCTCGTCCACGGCGTTGTCGAAGATCTCTCCCAAGCAGTGCTGGAGTCCGCGGCTGTCCGTGGACCCGATATACATGCCGGGGCGCTTGCGGACCGCCTCCAGGCCCTCCAGGACCGACAGGTGCCTGGCGGTGTAAGCGTCAGCCGGAGCGGCTTCGGTAAGCGTCCGGGCCGTGGTGAGGGCGGGCACAGCCGGCCGATCTCCCTTCGCGAGATGGACGTGGCCCATGCGGGCCTCATCCGAAAATAGTAGCGTTCCGGGCCGGCTGCCCCTCGCATGCCACGCAGCGGGCCAGCCCAAAATCCCAGACTGACCATGACGAATGCAATAACCGGCGGCAATCTGGGTACATGTCCAGTCAGAGACACACGGTGCCTGTGTGCTACCGGTACTGCGCCCGAGTACCGGTGGGACACAGGCATTGCGCATCAAGCGGTGGCAGTTGCCGCCACGCTCCGTCGGTGAGTGGTTTCGCTTGTGGCGTACACCACTCGGAGTGGGGAACGCTGACGCCGGGGTATGTGTTGTGCTGAGCTGTAAGGGCAGAAAACCGGAGCCAGCCGGATATTTCCGGAGGCACGAGGCGAAGGAAGGCGACGTTGACCGGAGCGATAGCCCCCACCAAGCCGCTGACCGCGCTGGACGTCTGCGATCGATGCGGCGCCCAGGCTTATGTTCGCGTGCTGCTGGCGAACTCAGGAGAGCTGCTTTTCTGTGCGCACCATGGCCGCGAGCACGCTAAGGCGCTGGCCAAGGTCGCCGTCGACATACAGGACGAGAGCAACCGCCTGTCTGAGCCGCAGCCGCAGTAGAAGCGGGAACAGCCAGACCGGCAAGGGCGCCGGCGCCAGTTCGGTTATTGGCGTCGGCTTCTTTGTGCCCGGAAAGCGTCCCTGCGGCGCCGGGCCGACGCTCGTCGCGGTGCCTGGGCGCCGTGGTCAGCGCCCCCAGTGGCGGCGCAACTGGGCGGCCAGTGCCTCGGGCCGCTCCTCTGGGAAGAAGAGTTTGCCTCCGTCGATCTCGACGACCTCCCGTGCCCCGGGGATCAGGTCGCGCAAGCGGTACGCCCACTCCACCCCGAGGGCCTCCTCGGCGGTACCCCAGACCAGCAGCACCGGCACATCGAGATGGCGCAGCCGGCCGGCCACCGCCTCGAGCTCGGCGGGGTCCAGGGCGGTGAGCATCTGCTCGAAGAGCCTAGCCCGCTCGATGGTCGCGCCGATCGGCGTGAGGTATTCCCGCCACACCTCGTCCGGTACCTTGTCGGGGTGCTCGTAGCCGGTCGCGAGCGGGCTCATCCGGGCTACGGCCGGATTCGCGGCGGCGACGGTCAGCAGCGGGGCGATCTCGCCGCGCACGGCGGCCTCGATCACCGGCATGAACGCTTGCGGCGGGAAGTTGCCCTCGGTGTCGCAGTTGGTGAGGACCAGCGAGCGGAGCAGTTCCGGGTGGCTGGCCGCGACAATCTGCGCGACCACGCCGCCGGTGTCGTTGCCAACCAGGTCGATCCGGTCCAGCCCGAGGCCCTGGCACAGGTCCACGATCAGCTGGGCCATCGCGGTCACCGAAAGATCCTCCCGCGGCGGAGTGCCCCCGTGCAGCGGCAGGTCGACGGCGATGCACCTGGTCGTGCCGTCCACCTGCTCGATGACGTGCCGCCACAGCGCGCCGCTGGTGGCCAGCCCATGCACGAACACGGCCGCCGGCCCGGCGCCGGACTCCGTGTAGGCGATGTCACCGCTGGCGGCCGTCAGCGTCTGGCGGCGTGCGGTGAATTCCGAGATATCCATGCCAAGAACCTTCTTCCTAGTTTGGCGGGCCGCTTCGAAAGCATCAGACATTTTGTCCATCTGTTAGATAATATGAATTTTGAAGATAGTGTCACTATGTCACCGTGCGCCGGTGTGCGCAAGTGGGTTAGGTGAGCTACACAGTGGGGATGGCTGACAATCCGGATGGTCACGTGCCGGGATCCAGGGATGACGCGCCCGCTTCGCTGCGCGCCGAGCAGGTGGCGCAGACCAGGGCCGCGCTGGTCACCGCGGGCCGGCTGCTGTTCGGGACCAAGGGGTTCGCCGCCACGTCCGTGGAGGACATCGCCCGGGCGGCGCGGGTGACGACGGGCGCCCTGTATCACCACTTCCCGACCAAGGCCGCGGTCTTCGAGGCGGTCTTCGAGCAGGTGCACGCCGAGATGCTGGTCGCCTCGGCGGAGGCCTCTGCGGCGGCCGGCGGGGCGCTTGAGCAGATGGCGGCCGGCTTCGGCGTCTTCCTCGACCGGGTGCTCGAACCCGAGGTTCAGCGGATCCTGGTGACCGACGGCCCGGCCGTGCTTGGCCTGGCGCGGTTCATCGAGCTGGACGAGCGGTACGCGCTCGAGTCCGCGGTAGAGGCGCTCGAGGCGGCCAACGCGGCCGGCCTGCTCCGGGTAGAGGATCCGCCGACGCTGGTCCGGCTGCTGTTCGGCGCGATGACCAGGGCCGGCCTGCTCATCGCGAGCTCGCCGGACCCGAAGGCGACCAGGGATGCGGTCGGCGTCACGTTCCGCCAGATGATGAGCGGGTTCCTGCCAACGCAACTCGAGTAGCGGAATTGGCGGTGATCAGATGGCCAAGGGCCGCGCCGGCTGGCACGGGTCAGGTTCCGCGAGTCCCGCGGCCCCGTGGTTGTGGAGCAGGCGTCCCGGCGTGGACCGTTCCCTCGAAAGACCAGGCCCGCTTCCGCCCAGCGCGGCTCACTGGCATCTGGGGAAGTTTCGGGCGTCGGGGAAGATTCGGAGCTCAAGCCCCTTGAGCTCCCCCGGAGCCCGGATCCTCCCCGCAACGCGCGGCCGGGGCGGCCCGGATGTGCGGCCACCCGGGCGTACGGTGCCGCCCGGGTGGTCTTGGATGAAGGATTTAGTCCAGGTAGTCGCGCAGGACCTGAGATCGGGACGGGTGCCGGAGCTTTGACATGGTCTTGGACTCGATCTGGCGGATCCGCTCGCGGGTCACGCCGTAGACCTTGCCGATCTCATCCAGCGTCTTGGGCTGGCCGTCGGTCAGCCCGAACCGCATCGACACCACGCCGGCCTCAC
>JBAUAY010000329.1:0-5930 GCA_049676235.1 Streptosporangiaceae bacterium | reverse complement strand
AGTCGTGTCATGAGGCGCATCCTTCCGAGCTGTCGTGACCGCAGCGTAAGGACGCCCGTGAGGCCCGGGCATCGTGGTGCGGGCACAACGCTGAGCGGCGGTTCGTGACGTGCGCACGATGGCAGCGCCACGGCTCGCCCCCTAGCGTCAGGCTGAAACCGAAAGGGAATGCCGTGACAGCAGCAAAAATCCCTGACGAGCGGGCGCGGCGGGATCCCGGTGGGGCCTGCGTCGCCGACGAGCGCCACGAACTTGACAACGCGGGTTTCGCCGAAAGGGTGACTGCGCTAGCCGCCGTGTTCGATGCCGCCGGGCTGCGCCCCGGCGGCGTGCTGGCCATCATGCTGCCGAACCGGGTCGAGCTCATCACGAGCCTGTTCGCCGCCTGGCGGCTCGGCGCCGCCGTCACGCCGGTCAACCCGGCCCTGACCGCGCAGGAGGCCCGGTACCAGATCGATGACGCGGGCGCCACCCTGGTCGTCGCCGACGAGGCGGCCGCGGCGATGCTGCGCGACGGCCCGTACCGGATCATCGGGCTGACGGAGGTGACCGCCCCGGTCCCAGCGCTCGCGCCGCCCGCCCTGGTAGACGATCCGGAGGCGCTGGCGCTGCTGATCTACACCAGCGGGACCACCGGCCGGCCCAAGGGCGTCATGCTGGACCACGCCAACATCAGCGCGACGGCCGAACTCATCATCGGCTGGTTCGAGATGACCACCGACACCCGAAGCCTGCTGGTGCTTCCGCTTTTTCACGTGAACGGGATCATGGTCAGCGTCGTGTCCCCCCTGCTGGCCGGCGGCTCCACGTTCATCGCCGAGCGGTTCCAGGTAGCCAGTTTCTGGGCGACGGTCGAGCAGGTCAGGCCCACGTTCTTCTCGGCGGTGCCCACCATCTACGCGCTGCTGGTGTCGCGGCCGGGCGCGCCGCCGGACACCCGGAGCCTGCGCTTTGTCATCTGCGGCGCCGCGCCGATGCCGCGCCAGCTGATCGGCGAGTTCGAGGAACGATTCGGCGTCCCCATGGTCGAGGGCTACGGGCTGTCGGAGTGCACGGTGGTCTGCACACTGAATCCGCTGCGCGGCGTCCGCAAGGCGGGCAGCGTCGGGCTCCCCATGCCTGGTATCGACGTCGGGGTGGTGGACGAGGCCGACCAGTTGCTGCCTGCGGGGCAGGCGGGCGAGGTGGTCGTGCGCGGTCCGAACGTCATGCGCGGCTACCTGGGCAAGCCGGAAGAGACGGCGCAGGTCCTGCGCGGGGGCTGGCTGCACACCGGTGATGTCGGGCGCTTCGACGACGACGGCTATCTCACCCTGGTCGACCGGATCAAGGACCTGATCATCCGGGGTGGGGAGAACATCTACCCGAAGGAGATCGAGGACGCCCTCCACACCCACCCCGGGGTACTCGAGGCCGCGGTCGTCGGGCAGCCCGATCCGGTCTTCGGTGAGCAGCCGGTGGCCTTCGTGACGCTCCGGCCCGGCTTTGATGTGGTGCCCGAGGACCTCGTCGAGCACTGCCGCCAGTCCCTGGCACGCTACAAGGTGCCGCGTGAGGTTTACATCGAGGAGATGCTGCCTAAGAACGCCGTGGGGAAGATCGCCAAGCCGGAGCTGCGCCAGCGACTCCAGGGAGCGATGGCTGACGATCCCCCCCGGCCTTCGTCGTCATCGACTTCCCGGCGGTGACGCCTGTTCATGGATCCAGGCATTCGCCAGCGTGGTCCAGGTCGCGGCCTCGCCAGCGTCCTGGGCCAGGCCAAGGCTGTGCGGGCCGTGGGCGAACACGTGCACGGCGTGGGGAACCTGGCTGGCCGCGAGCGCCGAGGCGAAGCGGTAGCTGTGTTCGGGGGGAACGTAGGGGTCCTCCGCAGTGTGCCAGACAAAAAACGGCGGCGACGCCGACGTGACCAGCGCATCCAGCGACGTCGACCGGCGCAGCTGCGGGCTGGCGTCCTCACCGAGGAGGATCAGCCGGGCGGGACGGTAGGTCTCGGTCTCCATCGAGGTGATGGCGTAACCAAGGACAGCGAACTGCACCGTCTCATCGGGCGCGGCGCCTGGCGCGAGGGCGGCCAGCCCGGCCAGATGGCCTCCCGCGGAGAACCCGATGAGCCCGATGCGCTGCGCACCTGCGGCCCGCCGGCGGCTGATCTCGGCGCGCAGCGCGTCCAGCGGCGCCGGGTGCCGGACGTTGAGCGGATAGCGGAACACGCTCGCCTGCACGCCCATCTCGCTGAGCCAGCTGGCCACCGGCTCGGCTTCGTGCGGAGAGTGCGCGGCGTACCCGCCGCCGGGCAGCACGATCATGTTCGTCGCACGTGTCGTCGTCATGGCCTTTCTCTCCGGGATCGGTATAGAACCCGCGAACCGGTTCTTCCCAGACCGGACCCTCGTCGGATGGACCGGACACCCCTCCACTGTGCTCGCGCCGGTGAGGGCCGCGGTATCAGCAACCTGACTGCAACCGCACCGTCAGGGGCTTCGGCCCATGAGGTCAGCAAGCTGGGCTTCGGCTGGCTGTCCCAGGACGACTTCGTCCGGAGCAGTGCACGCCACTTCCTGACCCGGCCACGCTGGTGCCGGCATCGGGGGCCGCCTGCACCAGCGCTGGCAAGGTGCAGTCAACATGCGGATTCCGCCGCCTTCACCCGGCGGATGATCATGGCTTGCGGTAACCGTCACCGATGAAGGAAATGGCGTGATGACTTCCTATTCAAGCCTTCCGAACAAGCTGATCAGCGCGCCCAACGGCGTCGACTACGCGTACCGCGACACCGGCGGCGGTGGCGCGCCGCTGGTCCTGCTCCAGCACTTCCGCGGCAACCTCGACAGCTGGGATCCCGCGCTGATCGACGCGCTGGCCTTGGCCCGGCGGGTCATCACCTTCGACAACGCCGGAGTCGGCGGCTCCACCGGGACAACACCGGACACCGTGGAGCAGATGGCCCGCGACGCCATCGCGTTCCTCGCGGCCATGGACCTCGGTCAGGTTGATCTGCTGGGGTTCTCTATCGGCAGCTTCGTCGCGCAGGAGATTACGCTGAGGCGGCCGGCCATCGTGCGTCGACTGGTCCTCGCGTCCGCAGCGCCGCAGGGCGCCGCCGGCATGCACGGCTGGGCCCCTGACGTCATCGGCGCCATCGGCACCTCAGAAACCAGTCCCGAGGAATACCTCGGCGTCTTCTTCGCCCGATCCTCGTCAAGCCTGCAGGCCGGCCAGGAAGCCATGCAGCGCATGTACGCCCGAACCGAGGACCGCGACGCGGCCACAAACTGGGCGACTCGTCAAGCGCAGTACGATGCGGTCTGCACCTGGGGAATCCCAGATCACGCGCTGCTCCAGCGGCTCAGCTGCCTGCAGCTGCCGGTGTTCGTGGCGAACGGCGACAGCGACCCGATGATCCTGCCGCACTACTCCTACCTGCTCGCGGGCCTGATCCCGCAGGCCAGGGTGAAGATCTACCCCGACTCGGCGCACGGATTCCTCTTCCAGCACCACGCGGAATTTGCCGCCGACGTCGAGGCCTTCCTCGTTAACCCGTAATGCGCGAGCTGCTTCACTACCGATTCGTCCGCGCTTCGTCAGGTTCCGGTGCCGAGCAGGTCGTAGGCCGCGACCCAGAGCGTGTAGGGGTTGGCCAGGTCCGGGTAGGCCGACATCATCCGGTCGATGAGCCCGGCCGGGGCGGAGCTGCGTTCCAGCGCGGCCTCGAAATCGGCGAGGTAGCGACGGCATTCGCCGATCTGGCGGCGGGCGTCGTCGTCGGTGGCCACTGGGTTGCGGTGGCCGGCGATGAGCGTGTCGGCCGCCAAGGCCGCTACGGTATCCAGCGCGCGTGCCCAGCTGGCGCGGGTCTCCGGCGTCGACCCGCTCAGCCACATGTGCGTCTGGTTGTAGACGACATCGCCAGAGACGATCAGGCTCAGGCCGGGAACGTGGACGACGCTGGAATGCACGGTGTCGGTGGTCCCGACCGGGATCACCGTGGCCGCCGAGCCTCCGACCGGAATCGTGGTACCCGCCAGGGGCGCCGGCGGAACGGGCTTGGCGGTCAGCTGGCCGGGAAAGAACCCGCCCCAGACCTGCATGTACCCGGGCGAGATCTGCTCTTCCATCGCGGGGATGGACTCGGCCAGGGCCACCGGCCTGGCTTCCGGGAACGCCGCCAGGATCTCCGGTAGCCCCAGAAAGTGGTCGGCGTGCGGATGGGTGATGTACACGTAACCTGGCTCGCGGTCGTGGGACTTCACCCATGCCGCCAGCTCTCGCCCCTCCTGTTCGGTGATGAGGCAGTCGACCAGCAGGGCGCCGCCATCGTCACTGATCAGAGTCGAGGTGGACGGCGGCCAGGTGGCCAGGCCTACCGCCGCAGCGAAATCCGGAACTGCGCTCGGGATGGGCTTGGGATTTACCACGAACACGTCAAAGTCAAGGCTCATCGCACCATGCTCACCCCTGGGACGGCGGCCGGGTATCCGCAACTTGACTGCAGCCAGGAAACACCGGGAAAGAACCCGCGTGGCCTACGACTCCGTGACCAGCGCGATCGCTCCCTAAGGCACCGGCAGCACCCTGACCATGAGGACTGCCGGCGTGGCGGCCGGCTGAATGCAGTCAAGTTGCGGATACCTAACCCCGGTACGCTGCCAGATGCTGGTGGGCGTGAATGCAGCCACAGCCGGCGGCGGAGCGCGCCTGCTGGCAGACGGGAACCAGGTACCCGTGCTCGGCCTATCCGAGTGGTGGTAGCTGGTGACCAGCGAGCCCTCTGTTCAGGAACGTTATTCGCAGGCATTCCGGGATGACACCGGAGAGTCCTTCGCCGCGGTTACCGAGCCGGACATCATGCTGTCTGGCAGCATCTTCTCCCAGCCCATCGCCGGGCGCGCGCAGGTGTGGCTGGCACTGCGCACCGCCGCAGGCATGTACGACGAGCTCACGTTTATCAGCGCCGCCGAAGCGCCCGGCCGGGCCTACCTGGACTGGACAGCCCGCGCCCTCGGGCTGGACATCGACGGGATCACCGTGCTGACTGTCGGCCCGGCAGGCACCTTCACCGGCATCGCCATTCACCACCGGCCGCTCGGCGCCGTGCTGGCCTTCTCCCGCGAGATGGGACGCCGGCTCGACGGACTGATCGAACCCGGCCACTTCGCCGCAGCTGACCACCGCGGCACGACAGGAAGGACTACGTAATGCCCATGATCGACGTGTACGCCACGGCGGGCACATTCACCGACAAGCACCAGCTCGCCACGGATCTCGCGGCGACCCTGATGGCCATCGAGGGGGTCCCGGACATCCCGATGTTCCGCCAGAACACGGCCGCCTTCGTCCACGAGCTGCCGGGCGGCGACCTGTCGAACGTCGACGGCGCGTCCAACTACGTTCGCGTGCAGGTACTGACGAACGCGGGTGCTCTCGACCGCGACAAGCAGATCGCGGTGGTGAGCCAGTTCACCAGCATGGTCGCGGACGCCGCTCACGACCCGGCGCTCGCCGAGCGCACCTGGGTGCTCCTGACCGAGGCCGTACCCGGGGGGTGGGGGCTGGGCGGTCACGCGAACACCAATGACGAACTTGTCACCGCGGCCCGCAAGCAGATCGCGGAGCTGCAGGCAAAGGCCGGAAGGGAGCCCGCCTAACCGCTGATCTGCACTGGGCTCGACTGGTCGATGAGGTCGCGGAGCTGGTAGCGGCCGGCGATGCCGAGCTTGGGGTAGGAGCGGTACAGGTGCGAGGCGACGGTGCGGGGGGACAGGAACAGGCGGTCGGCGATCTCTCCGTTGGTCAGTCCGCGTCCGGCCAGGACGACGATCTCGCGCTGCTGCGCGGTGAGCCCGTCCAGTCCGCCCGGGGCGCCCGGCGGGGTTTGCGCGGCTACGCCGCAGGCACGCAGCTCGGCTTCCGCGCGCCCGGTCCACGGC
>JBAUAY010000328.1:0-21017 GCA_049676235.1 Streptosporangiaceae bacterium | reverse complement strand
GGCCTGCGTCGCGGTGTTCGCCGCCGACCACGGCGTGCACGCGCAGGGGGTCAGCCCCTGGCCGCAGGAGGTGACCGCTCAGATGGTCGCCAACTTCCTGGCCGGCGGGGCGGTGGTCAACGCGTTCGCGGCCCAGGTCGGCGCCGAGGTCACGGTGGTCGACGTCGGGGTAGCCGCCGACCTCGAACCGGTCCCCGGGCTACTGCCCCGCAAGATCGCGTCCGGCACCGCGGATTTCACCGAAGGACCCGCGATGACCCGCGAGCAGGCCATCGCCGCCCTGGTGACCGGCGCCGAGATCGCTCGCGACCTGGTCGCGGCGGGCAACCGGTGCCTGGTCACCGGCGACATGGGCATCGCCAACACCACCGCGTCCGCCGCGCTGATCTGCGCCTTCACCGGAGCCGACCCAGCCGAGGCGACCGGCCGCGGCACCGGGATCGACGCGGCCACCTACGCGCGCAAGATCGAGGTGGTCTGCCGCGGCCTGGCCAGGCACCTTCCCGACCCCAATTCCTCCGATTCCTCCGATTCGCCCGGTTCGCGGGTCCTGGCCGATCCAGTGGGTGTCCTCGCGGCGTTCGGCGGCTTCGAGCACGCCGCCTTGGCCGGGTTCATCCTCGGCGCCGCCGCGCTGCGCGTGCCGGTGATCCTGGACGGGGTCATCGCGGGCGCCGCCGCGTTGGCCGCGGTGGCCCTGGCCCCCGACGCGATCGCCGCCTGCTTCGCAGGTCACCGCAGTGCCGAGCCCGGCCATACGGTTACGCTTAGCCACCTGGGGCTACGCCCGCTCGTCGACCTTGGACTGCGGCTCGGCGAGGGCACCGGCGCCGTGCTGGCTCTGCCCCTGGTGCAGAGCGCGGCGCGCGCGCTGCGCGACGTCGCCACCTTCGATTCGGCTGGCGTAGCCGACAAGCTTTAGCCGACGAGGAGTCATGGACCCGTACCTGCTGGGGCTCCGCCTGGAGGGCCGCCGCGTTGTCGTCTTCGGCGGGGGAGGCGTCGCGTCCCGCCGGGTACCGGCGTTGCTTGACGCGGGCGCAGAGATCCTCCTGGTGTCCCCGAAGGTCGCTGCCTCGCTCGAGGACCTGGCTGCGGCCGGGCGGATCCGCTGGGAGGCGCGGGGTTACCAGCCTGGCGACTGCGCCGGGGCCTGGCTGGTCTGCGCGTGCACGGATGACGCCGCCGTCAACGCGGCGGTCGCGGCGGCGGCTGAAGCCCAGCGGACCTGGTGTGTCCGCGCCGACGACGCCGGGGCGTCGGCCGCCTGGACGCCCGCCTCGGGCCGGGCGGGCGACGTCCGGGTGGGGGTGCTCAGCGGTGACCCGCGGCACAGCGCCGCGATCAGGGACGCGATCGTGGCCGGACTGCAGTCCGGCCACATCAGCGCCAAGCACGGGCGCGGGCACCGTGGCGGGGTGGCGATTATCGGCGGCGGCCCCGGCGATCCCGGGCTGATCACGGTGCGCGGCCGGCAACTGCTCGCCGAAGCCGACGTGGTGCTCACTGACCGGCTGGCGCCCCGCTCGCTGCTGGACGAACTGCGTGATGACGTGGAGATCATCGACGTCGGCAAGATCCCCTACGGCCGGGCGATGGCCCAGGAGCACATCAACGCGGCGCTGATCAGCCACGCCCAGGCGGGCCGGTTCGTGGCCCGGCTGAAGGGCGGCGACCCGTTCGTGTTCGGCCGGGGCGCCGAGGAGGTGCTGGCCTGCCTGCGGGCCGGCGTCCCGGTCACCGTCGTGCCCGGCGTCACCAGCGCGGTGGGCGTGCCGGCCAGCGCCTGGATCCCGGTGACCCACCGCGGCGTCGCGCAGGAGTTTCACGTCGTGTCCGTGCACGTTTCGCCCGGTGACGAACGGTCCACGGTGAACTGGGAACTGCTCGGGGGCAGTTCCGGGACCCTGGTGCTACTGATGGCCGTAGAACGGATCGGCGCGGTAGCTGACGAACTGATGCGATACGGACGCAGTCCGGATACTCCCGTTTCGGTGATCGCAGACGGTACTCTGCCGACGCAGCGCACAATTAAATCAACGCTGGAGCAAGTGGAGAGCCTTGTGGCGAAGGAGGGGGTCCGGCCGCCCGCGATCGTCGTGGTAGGCGATGTGGTGACCGTCGCCGCGGAGATTACAGAACTAATGCGCCATGTAACCGTCTGACGAACGCGATAAACTCCGCGTGCCAGGCGATCAAGCTGGTCGACCCACCCCTGCCCAGGGGACCCAGAGAAACCCCGATAAGCCCGCCGGAGGTTTACGCGGGGGTTTGAGGAGGACGTTACAACGATGGAAGGTCAGGGCGTGGCAGCGTCTGCGGCGTCAGCGGCCGGCGGGGGCAGCGAGTCCGGCCCGGGTGCTGACGTCGCCGCTGAGCTTGACCACCCTGCCGAGAACCATGTGACCGGTGATATTGCGGACCGTGGTGACGGTCAGGAGCGTAATGGGGATGACAGTCACGTGATGGTTGCACCGGGTTACCCAGAGAAACCCGACCAGGATGCCAGTATGTCGCGATCGCCCGAATCCTCCCAGCCGCCCTGGGCGCCGGGAGAAGAGCGGTCATCCCACAAGCTTCAGCCGGAATTGCCGTCTCAGCAGATTGAATCGGACAAACTGGATAACATTGTTAATCCCGATCGAAACAATAGCGCTGTCGCAGGGGATGAGAATACGGGCCATAACCAGACCGCGGCCACGGCCGACTCTGTGCCGCCCGAAACCGCCCAGCCCGAGAGCGGCGAGCCCGAGAGCGGCGAGCCCGAGAGCGGCGAGCCCGTGACCGAGCAGTTCCCGGCCGTGCCGTCCGGAGCCACCGAGCCGGTCTCCCATTCCGAGCCGGAAGCCGCCGCGTCCCAGCCTGAGCCCGCCACCGCGACCGAGCCCGTCTCCGATCCCGCGCCTGCCGATCCGGCGGCCGTCGATCCCGCGCCTGACGATCCCGTAGCCGTCGATCCTGCGGCCGCAGCACCCTCCGAGCCCGTTACCCCTGAGCCCGTCGCCGCGGTCCGGTCTCAGGCCGCCGCTCAGCCTCACGTCCGGGTCGACGCACGCTTGCTCGAAGCCGCCCTGCTCAATCTCAGGAAGCGGATCGCTGCCGTCCCCCTCGTCTTCCAGATCTCCGGTTCCGCCGAGGTCGAGACCGAACGCGGCAAGCTCCTCAGCCAGATCGACGACTACCTGCTGCCCCGGGTGCGCCGCTCCGCCGCGCCGGTGCTGGTCGCCCTGGTCGGCTCCACCGGCGCCGGAAAGTCCACGCTGGTGAACAGCATCGTCGGTGCGAACGTGAGCGCCACCGGCGTGCGCAGGCCGACGACGAACAGCCCGGTCCTAGCCTGCCACCCCGACGAGATCGACTGGTTCGCCGAGAACAACTTCCTGCCCACGCTGCCCCGAGTCAGGCAGGAAGGCCTGGCCAGGCCCGGCCGGGACGGGCTGCTCGTGCTGGCGGCGAGCGAGGGCATGCCGCGCGGCATCGCGCTGCTGGATACGCCGGACATCGACTCGGTGGTGCAGGCGCACCACGAGTTCGCCTACCAGTTCCTCGACGCCACGCACCTGTGGCTGTTCATGACCCGCGCCAGCCGGTACGCCGACGGGCCGGTCTGGGAGATCCTGCAGCACGCCCGGGAACGCAAGGCCTCCCTCGGCGTGGTCCTGTCCCGTATTCCGCAGGCCTACCGGACCGAACTCGTCGACCACTTCAACGCCATGCTGAACGCGAACGGGATGGCGGCCGCGGACCGCTTCGTCATACCGGAGACCCCCCTCATTAACGGGATGCTCCCGCCCGACGCCTACCAGCCGATCCGCGACTGGCTCGCCGACACCGCCGCCCGGGCCGACCGCCGGGTGGCGGTACTCTCCCAGACGATGTCCGGCGTACTCGACACGTTCAAGACCAGGATCCCGGCCATGGCCGCGCACGTCGAGGCGCAGGTCGTGCTGCGCGCCGAGCTGCGGCGGGCCGTCGAGACCGCATACCAGAACGCCTTCGCCGAAGCCAGCGACGGCATGAAGGACGGCACCCTGCTTCGCGGCGAGGTGCTCGCGCGCTGGGAGGACTGCGTAGTCGGCGGCGACCTGCGGCCGCGCCGCGGCGTTAAGGGGTCCAAGCCCGTCCGGAGCGGGAGCAAAAAGGGTAAGCGCGCACGCCGTGGTCCCTCACGGCCGGCGGCGCTGGACGCCTCGCTCCGTTCGGCCATCGAATCGTTCATCGTGTCCATCGCGGACCGTGCGGCCGAACACGCGGAGGGCAGCTGGCGCGCGGATCCCGCCGGGGCCGTGCTGCTCGCGGACGCGGCCGCCGAACGGGCCCGCGACGTGCGCGCCAAGCAGGTGTTCGAGTCCGTCTTCGGGCCCGATGGGCAGACCGGAGGCAGCGATCTGCCCAGCGCGGACATCATGGACGCGGACGTGATCAAGGCCGCTGACGCCGCCTATTCCTCGGCCTTCAGCCGGTCTTCGCCGGACCTGGCGCTGCGAGCGGCGCGGGCGGTCGGGGCGTGGCAGGATCATCTGACCAGGCTGGTGGAGGGGGAGGATCTGTGGCCCACGGCCCGGCGGATCTCCTTCGACGAGGAGGCGCTGAGCCTGGTGGTCCTTATGGCGATGCTCGGCGAGGCAGCGTCCGGTGCGACTGGATCCGATGCGGCTGGGATCGGCTTGAGGCCGGCCGCGAGCGCGCGGCCAGCCGGACCCGAAGGTGGCAGCGTCTACACCGAGCCGCTGCGGATGTTGGCGTCGGTGTTCGGCGCGGTGACGCTGACCGAGATCCTGGCCAAGGCGCGCGCCGACCTGCTGGACCGGGTCCGGCTGCTCCTTGACGAGGAGCTGGTCAGGTTCGTTGAGGTGCTCGACGCGGCCGGGGCCTGCGACGACGTCGCGGCCATCCGGCTTTACCAGGCGGAATTCTCGCTCGAGGCGGTTAGGTGACAGCGAACACGATCGGGGTGACCGGGCTGGCGCACTCGCGGCTGCCTGCCAGGCTCGCCTCGCTGCAGGAACTGACCAGGATCGGGTCCGGAAGAACCGGCTCCGAAGGGTTCAGCCAGGAACTCCTCACTGAGGCGGAAACGCTGCTGCGGCGGTCAGGCGAGCGGATGCGGATGTCTGCTTCGCACACCGTGGTGGCCTTGGCGGGCGGGACCGGCAGCGGCAAATCCTCGTTGTTCAACGCCCTGGCCGGGGCGAATTTCTCGCCCGCCGGCGTGACCAGGCCGACCACTAAGCACTCGCACGCGTGCGTGTGGGGGATGGAAGGGGCAGCCCCGCTGCTCGACTGGCTCGGCGTGCAGCGGCGTCACCGCTACGGACGGGCGAGCGCGCTCGACGAGGGCGAGGCGTCGCTGACTGGCATGCTCCTGCTCGACCTGCCCGACCACGACTCTGTGGTCACTGGCTCGGCGGCGCTGGTGGACCGCTTGGTCAAGCTGGCCGACATGCTCGTCTGGGTGCTCGACCCGCTGAAATACGCGGACGCGTCCGTGCACCGTCGCTACCTGGTCCCGCTGGCCGGGCACGCCTCGGTGACCACGGTGGTGCTCAACCAGGTCGACACGCTCAGCCCCGACCAGGCTGCCGACTGCGAGTCTGACCTGCGTCGGCTGCTCGACACCGAAGGTCTGTCGGAGACTCCCGTAATAATGACCTCCGCGACCACCGGCGCTGGCCTCCGCGAACTGCGCCGCGTGCTGGCCGGCGCGGTGGCCGCCAGACGAGCCGCGAGCGACAGGATCACCGCGGACATCGACGCCATGCTCGAGAGGTTCGCGGTCTACGCCGGGGACTCGGTGCCCGGCTGGCTGCCCCCTGCGGCATCCGTACCGCTGCTGTCGGCCGCTCCCGGTGCTGTCCCATCCGAACCGGCTTCCACCCGGGATTCGGCCCGTCCTCCCTGGGAGCAGGCGGACGATGACGAGCCGGAGGGCAGCGGGCGGGCAGGCGCAGCCGACTGGCAGCCCTGGCAGACGACCGCCGCGCCGACGCGCCCGTCGCCCTCCGCACGGCCGCCGTGGGAGGACGCGACGCAGGACGGCAACGGCACCGGCCAGCCCGCCGAGGATCCCGCGATCTACGTGCCCGCCGGTCCGGTCGGCACGCTGACTGCGGCGTTCGCGAAGGCCGCCGGGGCCAAAGCAGCCACCGAGACGCTGAACGGAGTGCGTGAGCGCAGCGCCGCCAGCTACATCGGCTGGCCGCCGGCCCGCCTGGTTGCCCGCCTGCGTGGAGAGGCACCGGCCCACAAGCTGCTCGCCAGCGACCCGGGCCAGGCTGGGCAGGCGCAGCGGTCCGATATCGACAACGCGATCAACGTGTTCGCCAATGAGGTGGGCAGTTCGCTGCCCGAGCCCTGGTCGCGGACCGTGCGCGCAGCGGCGCGGTCCCAAGCCGACGAGGCCCAGTCGGCCCTAGGGACAGCGGTGGCGCGGGGCCTGCCGTCGCGCGACAAGGTGATCAACTGGTGGCGGCTGGTCGCGCTCGCCCAGTGGCTGCTGATGGCGCTGATGCTGGCCGGCCTGATCTGGATTGTGCTGATCTTGGCGTTCGGCGAGTCCAGCTCGGCGCGCAAGTCACCGTCCCTGGTCAACGACGTCTCCCTAGCTCCGTGGCTCGGGGTCATGGTGGTGGCGTTGCTGCTGCTGGGCTGGCTGATCTCGTCGTGGTGTCAGAACATGGTCGTCCTCGCCGCCGATCGCGAGCGCGAGCAAGCGGTGCACGACATCCTGGACCGGATCGCTACCGTCGCCAACGACCTGGTCGTGACCCCGGTCGGCCGCGAACTCCGCGACTACGAGCGGTTCCGCACCGAACTAGCCGCCGCCCGCGACCGTTAGCGATCGCGCGCCCGGCGACAGTTTTCTAGCACTCGCCGAGCGGGAATCGCAGATGGTTAGGCCCGTCCACCCGGCAGCGGAGATACTCAGCCGGAGTGACGCCGGCCAGTTCCCGGAACTCATCGGCTAGATGGGGCTGGTCGGCGTAGCCGTGCTTGGCGGCGGCCGCGGCCCAGTCGACCTCGGTCTGCCCGTCCAGGTCGCGGACCAGTCGCTGCATCCGCTGCACCCTGGCGAAGCGCTTGGGAGTCAGCCCCACCTGCGCAGCGAACCGCCGCCGCAAGGTCCGCGGCAGCATTCCGAGATCACCAGCTACCTCACCGACCGGAACGCCCCGGGACAGCGCGCAGGCAGCGGCGATCACCGACGGGTCAGGCCCGGGAACACCGGTCATCTGCCGGAGCAGGACGTCTTCCATCACCGAGAGCGCGTCCTCGGGAGTCGGCGCCTCGAGCAGCCGTTCACGCAGGCACCCGCCCGAACGACCCCACAACGCCTCCAGCGGAACCAGGTCGTTTCGCATCAGGGCCACCGGCGGCGTGACGAAGCAGCGGGCCGCTCCCAGCGCGAACCCCACCGACACGTGCGCGTGACCTGCTTCGAATTCGATCACCGAAGCACGGCTGGTTGGCCCCGCGATCATGGCGCCGGATGCCCGGTTAACCTGGCCGGTGTCGCCGAACGACCGGAACTCGTCGCGATTCAAGTTGACCCACAGCCCAGTTTCGGGGCCGGGAAGGATTTTCTCGACCGATGTGCAGGGCTGCTCGCCAGCCCGGTACGTGATCGCCGAGATGAGTCCGTCGAGCGGCTGCGCGGGGCGGCGGACGACGACCGGCACCGTACGCCGCCCTAAACCCGCGCCAGTCCGGATACCCGCGCCTGTCCGGCAGGCTCGCCGCCTAGCCGTGGGTGTCCCTTTTCGCCAAGACCCAGGCCACCGCGACCTGGCAGGATCGGAGACGACCGGATCAGCGCAGGTAGCGGGAACAAGAGGGGCACGTCACGATGGTAGATGAGCAGCCGAAATGGCGCACGGGGAAAATCTGCTACCTCGAGATTCCTGCCGCGGACGTGGCCCGCTCCGCCGAGTTCTACCAGCAGGCGTTCGGCTGGAAGATAAGGCAAAGACGTGACGGCTCCACCTCCTTCGACGACACCGTCGGTGCGGTGAGCGGGACCTTCGTCACCGGCCGCTCGCCCGCCGCCGAGCCCGGCTTCGGTATCTACATCATGGTGGCCGACGCCGGGGCGGCCCTGGCCGCGGTGCGGGCCGCAGGCGGTGAGATCGTCCGGCCCGTGGACCCGGCCGCGAGCGAGGTATTCGCCTGGTTCAAAGATCCCGGCGGCAACGTCCTCGGCGTCTACCAACAGCCCGGCCTGGCCCAGACGGAGGCGGCCGGGGACGACACCGTGGACCTCGGCCGGCTGCTGGACCTGGCCACCCCCTGGTGCCTCCATGTGGCCGCAACCTTGCGCATCCCCGAACACATCTCCGCGGGCCGCACCGGCATCGCCGAACTCGCTGCGGCGGCTGGCTGTGACCGCGACGCCCTGCATGCCGTCCTCGGTCACCTCGTCGCCCGGGGGGTGTTCGCGGAGGATTCGCCCGGGCGGTTCACCTGTAACCGGGCCGCCGAGCAGCTCTCGGAGTCGGACTTCCTCGATCTCGACGGCATCGGCGGCCGGATGGCTCACACCTGGGGGACGCTACTCGACTACGTCCGCACCGGCCAGCCGGGCTACCAGCAGGTGTTCGGGCGGACCTTCTGGGAGGACCTGGCTGCCCATCCGCGGATCGCGGCGGAATTCGACGCGCTCATGGGACCGGTCGGGCACGGCATCCCCGACTTCGACATCGAGCTCAGCGACGGGTGGGGCCAGATCCGCGCCGTCGTCGATGTCGGCGGCGGGACCGGGGCCATGCTGGCCTCGCTGCTCCGGCGCCACCCGCAGGCCAGAGGCACCCTCGTAGACCTCCCCGGCACGGTGGCCAGGGCGGACGAGATCATCGACAGCTTCGGAGTCGCCGGCCGGATGACAGTCAAAGGGCAGAGCTTCTTCGATCCGCTGCCCGCCGGAGCCGACCTCTACCTGCTGAAGAGCGTCCTCAACGACTGGGCCGACGAGCCGACTGTGGCCATCTTGCGCCGCTGCGCCGAGGCGGCCCGGTCAGACGGCACCATCGCCGTCCTCGGCGGCGTCTCGGCCGACGAAACGCCCCGCTCACTGGGTATCGACATGCTGGTGGCGGGCGGGAAGACCAGCACGCTCACGCAGTTCACCGAGCTCGCGCGGCAAGCCGGCCTCGAGGTCGCCGCCGCGCGCACGCAGCCATCCGGCCGGTTCGTGGTCGAGTGCCAGCCGGTGGAACCATAAGGAAAGGATCGACCATGACCCAGGACTCCGAAGCCGACCGGGTGCTCGGCCTCGTTCACGGCCAGGTCTGCTACCTGCAGCTGCCGGCGGCCAACCGGGAGCGAGCGGCCAGATTCTACGAGGCGGTCTTCGGCTGGCAGATCGAGGCGTACTATCCGGACTTCGAGGCGCCGGGCCTCATCGGCCAGTGGGTCGAGGGCCGTCCGGCGGCCCGGGACGCCGGCCCGATGATCTGGATCCACGTGGCCGACATGGCCGAAACCCTCGAACAGGTCACAAAACACGGCGGCGAAATCCTCGAACCTCCCCCCCGATGGCCCGACCCGCACCCTCGCCACGGTCATCGACCCGGAAGGCAACCCCATCGGCCTGGCCGGCCACGCGCCGCCGCCCTGACCGCGCCGTCCGCACCAAAAGCCGCCGCCCTGACCGCGGCACCGCCCGGGCCAAGCCGCCCGGACCAAGCGCCACCGCGCCGCCTGGCGTGGCTCGAGGATTCAGCTTCAGGCGGAACAGGCGCGGGTAAATAGCCTGCCCATTTCGTGGTTACAGTGTAATCGTGTAATCAGATCGTGCATGGGCTGGGAGATGTCAATGGAGGCCAGTCACCCCCTGGACGCATATTCGCAGATCGTTTCCTCTGTGGCCGAACGGCTCACGCCCAAGGTCGCGAGCCTCCGCGTGCCCCGTGGCCAGGGCCGAGGCCAAATCGGGGAGAGCCTCGGCTCCGGTGTGGTCTTCACCGGCGATGGGTTCCTGCTGACCAACGCCCACGTAGTCGGCAAATCTACTAGCGGCACCGCGTCGTTCTCCGACGGTACGTCGACGCCGTTCCGGGTGGTGGGCGCGGACCCGCTGTCCGATCTGGCGGTGCTGCGCGCGAACGGCCCGACTCCGGAGCCCGCTGAGCTCGGCGAGGCCGACAAGCTCGTGGTCGGGCAGCTGGTGGTGGCGGTCGGCAACCCGCTCGGCCTGGCCGGTTCGGTGACGGCCGGCGTGGTCAGCGCGCTCGGCCGGTCCCTACCGGCCCGCGGGAGCGTGATCGAGGATGTCATCCAAACCGACGCCGCGCTCAACCCGGGCAACTCGGGCGGCGCGCTGGCCGACGCGGACGCGCGCGTGGTCGGCATCAACACCGCCGTAGCCGGCGTGGGTCTGGGCATGGCCGTACCGATCAACGACACCACGCGGCGGATCATCTCGGCGCTCATGCGTGACGGCCGGGTCCGGCGGGCCTACCTGGGCCTGGCCATGATGCCGGGGCCGGTGCCCGCCAACTGGCGCGAACGGCTCGGCCGGACGACCGGCCTGCTCGTGGCCCAGGTGGTCAGCGGCGGACCCGCCGACCGGGCCGGCCTGCGCGCGGGGGACCTGCTGCTCACCGCGGGGGGGCAGCCGGTAAGAGCCTCCCAGGATCTGCAGCGACTGATGTTCGCCGAAGCGATCGGCCGTCCGCTGGCCATCACCGTCATGCGCAACGGCGCCCTGGTCGACGTCATCGTCGAACCCTCAGAGCTCGTCGCCGCCTGAGCCCGCTAACACCCGCCGGACCTAGCAACCGCCCACCCTGCTTGTCACTCTTATTTCCGCCCGGCCATGATGGGCACATGATCGTCAGCAGGAAGGACCCGGTCAGATGAGCGCACCGCACGAACCGGTCCGCGCCCCGCGCGGCTCACAGCGCAGCTGCAAGGGCTGGGCGCAAGAAGCCGCGATGCGCATGCTGATGAACAACCTCGACCCCGAGGTGGCCGAACATCCCGACCAGCTCATCGTCTACGGCGGTTCCGGCCGCGCCGCCCGGAGCTGGGAGGCCTACGCGGCGATCATCGCCACGCTCCAGGACCTCAACGACGACGAGACCCTCCTCGTCCAGTCCGGCAAGCCGGTCGGCGTGCTGAGGACGCACGAATGGGCGCCGCGGGTGCTCATCGCCAACTCCAACCTGGTCCCGCAGTGGGCGACCTGGGAGGAGTTCCGCCGCCTGGAGCACCTCGGCCTGACCATGTACGGCCAGATGACCGCGGGTTCCTGGATCTACATCGGCACCCAGGGCATCCTGCAGGGTACCTACGAGACGTTCGCCGCGATCGCGGCCAAACGGTTCGGCGGCTCGCTGGCCGGCACCATCACGCTGACCGCCGGGCTGGGCGGCATGGGCGGTGCGCAGCCGCTGGCCGTCACGATGAACGGCGGCGTGGTCATCTGCGTGGACTGCGACCAGTCCCGGATCACCCGCAGGATCGAGCACGGCTACCTCGATGAGCAGGCAGAAGACATCGATGACGCCATCCGCAGGGCCGTCGCGGCGAAAAACAAGAGCGAACCGAAGTCCATCGGCCTGCTCGGCAACGCCGCCGACGTGTTCCCGGCGCTGCTCAAAAGCAACGCCCCCATCGACATCGTCACCGACCAGACCTCGGCCCACGATCCGCTGACCTACCTGCCGCGCGGCGTCGCCTTCGAGGACATGCCCGCGCTGCGGGCCGAGGACCCGGAGGGCTTCACCAGAAGGGCGCGCGAGTCGATGGCCGCCCACGTCGCCGCCATGGTCGGCTTCCTCGACGCCGGGGCCGAGGTCTTCGACTACGGCAACTCGATCCGCGGTGAGGCCGAACTGGCCGGCTACGCCAGGGCGTTCGACTTCCCCGGCTTCGTCCCGGCCTACATCAGGCCGCTGTTCTGCGAGGGCAAGGGCCCGTTCCGCTGGGCGGCGCTTTCCGGCGACCCGAAGGACATCGCGGTCACCGACCAGGCCATCCTCGACCTGTTCCCGCAGAACGAGGCGCTGGCCAGGTGGATCAGGCTGGCCGAGGAGAAGGTGCACTTCCAGGGGCTGCCGGCCCGGATATGCTGGCTCGGCTACGGCGAGCGGCACCTGGCCGGCCTGCGCTTCAACGAGCTGGTCGCCAGCGGCGACCTGTCCGCCCCGGTGGTCCTCGGCCGCGACCACCTGGACTGCGGCTCGGTCGCCTCGCCGTACCGGGAGACCGAGGCGATGGCCGACGGCTCCGATGCCATAGCCGACTGGCCACTGCTGAACGCGCTGGTCAACACGGCCTCCGGCGCGTCGTGGGTGTCCATCCACCACGGCGGCGGCGTGGGCATCGGCCGCTCCATCCACGCTGGCCAGGTCTGCGTCGCCGACGGCACCGAACTAGCGGCCAACAAGCTCGAACGCGTCCTCACCAATGACCCGGCGATGGGCGTGATCAGGCACACCGACGCCGGTTACGAGAAGGCCGCGACGGTCGCCACCGAACGTGGCGTCCGCGTCCCCATGGCGCGGGGATGAGCTTCGCCGGCCTCTGGCGGGAGCTGGAACCGCTCGGCCGCGATCCCGGGACCGGCGGTTACCGTCGCTACTCCTGGACCCCGGCCGACACGCAGTGCCGCGCCTGGTTCACTCGCCAGGCGGAAAAGCTCGGCCTAGCTGTGGAAGCAGACAACAACGGCAACCTGTGGGCCTGGTGGGATCCAAGAAGCCGGTCAAGAACGAACGCCATCGTGACCGGCAGCCACCTGGACTCGGTCCCCGATGGCGGGGGCTACGACGGAGCGCTCGGCGTCGTGTCCGCGCTGGCCGCCGTGGAAATGCTTAAAGATAAGGACTTTTATCCCGAACGAGCCGTCGTGCTTGCCCTGTTCACCGAGGAAGAAGGCGCTCGGTTTCGCGTCCCCTGCCTGGGCAGCCGCCTGATCACCGGCGCCATCGACCCGGAGACCGCCCGGGCCCTCACCGACGACGACGGCGTCACGCTGGCCGCGGCGATGACGGCCGCGGGCTACGACGCCAGCCTGCTCGGCCCCCGCGAGGACCTTCTCGGCCGCGTCGGCGCGTTCGTCGAACTGCATGTCGAGCAGGGCCGCGCGCTCGCCCCGCTGGGCGCCGCCGTCGGCCTCGCCAAGGGCATCTGGCCGCACGGCCGGTGGCGGCTCGACTTCCGGGGCCGCGCCGACCACGCGGGAACCGCCAGGCTCGCCGACCGTAAGGACCCAATGCTGCCCTACGCCAGAACCGTGCTGGCGGCTCGCCGCGCGGCCGCGGATAGCGGAGCGTTGGCCACGATCGGCAAGGTGATCGCCGAGCCGGGCGGCGCCAACGGAGTCTCCTCCGCGGTAACGGCCTGGCTGGACGCCCGGGCACCGGATGAGGCCAGGTTGGAGAAGACCGTCACCGCGGTCCGTTCGGCATCAATGAGATACTCCGCCGAGTGCGGGGTCACGCTGAGCGTGCGGCAAGAGTCGTACACCCCGCCGGTCCATTTCGACCAGGGGCTGCGGGACCGGATCGAGGGCGTGCTCGCCGCGGCCGGGATGCACGCGCCAGTGCTGTCCACCGGGGCCGGGCACGACGCCGGAGTCCTCGCCGCCCCGGTGCCGACGGCCATGCTGTTCGTGCGTAACCCCACCGGCGTCTCGCATTCGCCCGCCGAGCACGCCGACCTAGCCGACTGCGAAGCCGGCGTCCGCGCCCTGGCCCTGGTCCTGGAGGACCTCGCCGGGTCGGTCCGCACATGACCGCGAAGCGCTGGCTCGCCGAGCTAGCCTGGCTGCCCGGCCAGGGCGTATGCCGTGACGTCCTGATCGAAGCCGACGCGGAACGCTTCGTCTCGGTTACCCCAATGACCCCTACCGCCCCGTCCGATGCCGAACGTCTTCCCGGCCTCACCCTGCCCGGGTTCGCCAACGCGCACTCGCATGCCTTCCACCGCGCCCTGCGCGCCATCACCCAGGCGGACCGCGGCACGTTCTGGACCTGGCGCGAGCGGATGTACGAGGTCGCGGCCCGGCTCGATCCCGACAGCTACCTCCGGCTGGCCCGCGCCGTCTACGCCGAGATGGCGCTGGCCGGGGTGAGCTGCGTGGGCGAGTTCCACTACCTGCACCACCAGCCGGGCGGGCGCCCCTACGCCGACCCCAACGCGATGGGCCGAGCCCTGGTCCAGGCGGCCGCCGAGGCCGGCCTGCGGATGACGCTGCTCGACACCTGCTACCTGGCCGGCGGCCTGACTTCTGCCGAACCGAGCGGGATGCTGCCGCTGGCCGGTCCGCAACTGCGCTTCGGCGACGGCGACGCCGCGCGGTGGGCCGCGCGAGCCGCGGACCTCGGCTACGACCAGCACGGCATGATCTCGCCGCACGCCAAGGCGGGTGCCGCGATCCATTCGGTCCGCGCGGTCCCGCGGGACCAGATGCACGCCGTGGTGGCCTGGGCCCAGCGGTGCGGCGCCCCGCTGCACGCGCACATGTCGGAGCAGCAGGCCGAGAACGATGCGTGCCAGGCGCTCTACGGCGTCTCGCCCAGCAAGCTGCTGTACGACCAGGACGTGCTCGGGCCGCGGACCACGGTCGTGCACGCCACCCACCTCGACGCCGGCGACCTGGACCTGCTCGGCGGCAGCGGCGTGTTCGCCTGCCTGTGCCCCACCACCGAGCGCGATCTCGGCGACGGCCTCGCGCCCGCGCAAGCGCTGGCCGCCGCGGGCTGCACGCTCACCCTGGGCAGCGACAGCCACGCGGTGATCGACATGCTGGAAGAAGCCCGCGGGGTCGAATACGCCGAACGGCTGGCTCGCCGGGCCCGCGGCCACTTCACCGCGGAGACCCTGCTGGGCGCCGCGACCCGCGACGGACATACCAGCCTAGGCTGGCCCGACGCCGGGGAGATCGCGCCCGGGGCCTGGGCGGATCTGGTCACCGTGTCGCTGGACAGTGTCCGGACCGCGGGCGCGGGCGGCGACACGGCGCTGGAGGCGGCCGTGTTCGGTGCCTGCGCGGCCGACGTGCGCACGGTCGTGATCAGCGGCCGCGACGTCGTCCGGGACGGAATCCACGTGCTATTGCCGGACGTGCCCGGCGAGCTTTCCGGTGCCATCCGCGCGGTGCTGAGCTAAGCGACACAATTGCAGGCATGACCGAGACTGGGATTCCCGTGGTGGACCTGGGCGGCGGCGTCGCGATGCCGATGGTCGGCTTTGGCACCTGGCAGATGCAGGGCCAGATTGCCTACGAGGCCGTCCGGCACGCCCTGCAGGTCGGCTACCGGCACATCGATACCGCCACCATGTACCGGAACGAGGAACAAGTCGGCCGCGCCATCACCGACAGCGGCCTGGACCGGGCCGAGGTGTTCGTCACCACCAAGCTGCCGCCGGGCAACGCGGGCCGCGTGCGGGCCACCATCGCCGAGAGCCTGAAGGCGCTGCGCACCGATCATGTGGACCTGTGGCTGGTGCACTGGCCGCCCCGCGGCCGGAACCTGGTGCCGCTGTGGCGGGACTTCCTGGCGGTCAGGGACGAGGGCCTGGCCCGCGCGGTCGGGGTGAGTAACTACAGCGTGCGCCAGATCGACGACCTGATCGAGGCGACGGGGGAGCAGCCTACCGTCAACCAGATCCCGTGGAGCCCGTCGCGCTACGACGAGGCCCTGCTGGCCGCGCACGCCGAACGCGGCGTGGCGGTGGAGGGCTACAGCCCGCTCAAGGGCACCAGGCTGCGCGACCGCACGCTGGCCGAGATCGCCGCCAAGTACGGCGTCACCCCCGCACAGGTCATCCTGCGCTGGCACCTCGAAATCGGCGTCATCGTCATCCCCAAGTCCTCCCGCCCCGAACGCATCGAGCAGAACCTCGACCTCTTCAGCTTCTCCCTGACCCCAGAAGAAGTAGCCCGCATCAACCGCCTCTGACCCCGCCAGCCGAGCTGTCCTGCCGGCCTCAACCGCGGCGGCCGGGCATTCTTCCGCACCATGTTGCGAGTGGCAAATAGTTGTCCACAGGCGGGCGGGCCAGGCCGGGGTTATCCACAGGGGAGCGGCCGGGCCGGTGGCGGGGGGCGTGATCGGGCACGGTGGAGGGAACCGGGCGGCATCAGGTCGCCGGGAACTCAAGGAGGATCGAAATGAGCCAGGGCGGATACGTGACCCTTGTCGGCTTTGTGGCCCAGGACCCGAACATTCGCACCACCGCGACCGGCAAGCTCGTCACCAAAGTGCGCGTCGGCACCACGCCTCGTTTCCGCGACAGCGCGACCGGGGAGTGGCGCGACGCCGAGACGTCGTATTTCAACGTCAGCTGCTGGTCCAGGCTGGCCGATCACGTACGAGCCAGCCTGCACAAGGGCGACCCGGTCATCGTCAAGGGGCGGTTCAGGACCAGCACCTTCCAAGACAAGAACGGTCAGCTCAGGACCGCGATCGAGATCACGGCGGACACCGTGGGACACGACCTGAGCCGGGGGCCGGCCAACTACATCCGCCTGCGGCCCCAGCACGTGAACACCGAAGACGGCCCGGCAGGCGACGAGTTCACCGAGAATCCCGACTTGCCCGAAGGGTCGGACGGAATGATCGATGAAGATGCCATCGAGCGGTTCGGCCGCGACCTCGACGACGCCGAGGTCGCCGCGCGAGCACTCGAGGAGGACGAGGCGGCCGAGACCACGGAACCCCCGGTACCTCCGGTGCCCGCGCCACCCTTCTAAGGCCCCGTACTCCCTTCTAAGGCCCCGTACTCGTGACCCCGTTTCGCCTTCGACCGTAGGCTGATGCCCCACGCCCCGGGCCAGGTCGCGGCCTCAGCGGCCCAGCCGCGGCGCAGCAGGAATGGGACGAGGCAACAGACGGGTGCCCGTAGGCTTGACTTTATGCCGGAGTTCATTTATCAGATGCGTGCCGTGCGCAAGGCGCACGGCGACAAGGTCATTCTCGACAACGTCACGCTGGCGTTCCTGCCCGGCGCGAAGATCGGCGTCGTGGGCCCGAACGGTACCGGCAAGTCGACCTTGCTCAGGATGATGGCGGGGGTGGAGCAGCCGTCCAACGGCGAGGCCCGCCTGATGCCGGGCTTTACCGTGGGCCTGCTCGACCAGGAGCCCCAGCTTGACGAGACCAAGACGGTGCTGGGCAACGTCGAGGATGGCGTGGCCGAAACCAAGAAGCTCCTCGACCAGTACAACGAGATCGCCGAGAAGATGGCGACCGACTATTCCGATGACCTGCTCGAGCAGATGGGCCGCCTGCAGGAGCAACTGGACCACAAGGACGCCTGGGACCTGGACAGCCAGGTCGAGCAGGCCATGGACGCGCTGCGCTGCCCGCCGCCCGACGCGGAGGTCGCCAGCCTGTCCGGCGGCGAGAAGCGCAGGGTCGCGCTGTGCCGGCTGCTGCTGTCCCAGCCTGACCTGCTGCTGCTCGACGAGCCCACCAACCACCTGGACGCGGAGAGCGTCCAGTGGCTGGAGCAGCACCTGGAGAAGTACCCGGGCACCGTCGTCGCGGTTACCCATGACCGGTACTTCCTGGACGACGTGGCCCAGTGGATTCTCGAGCTCGACCGCGGCCGCGCCTACCCGTACGAGGGCAACTACTCCACCTACCTGGAGACCAAGGCGGCCCGGCTGAAGGTCGAGGGGGCCAAGGACGCGAAGAAGCGCAAGCGCCTGGAGGACGAGCTCGAGTGGGTCCGCTCCAGTCCCAGGGCGCGCCAGGCGAAGAGCAAAGCGCGGCTGCAGCGGTACGAGGAGATGGCCGCCGAGGCCGACAAGAACCGCAAGCTGGACTTCGAGGAGATCCAGATCCCGCCGGGCCCGCGCCTGGGCAGCGTGGTGGTCGAGGTCAGCAACCTGGTCAAGGGCTTCGGCGATCGCTGCCTGTTCGAGAACCTCTCCTTCAGCCTGCCCCGCAACGGCATCGTCGGTGTCCTCGGCCCGAACGGCGTCGGCAAGACCACCTTGTTCAAGATGATCATCGGTGAGGAGAAGCCCGATTCCGGCACGATCCGGATCGGCGAGACGGTGACGATCTCCTACGTGGACCAGGCCCGGGCGCGCATGGACCCGAAGAAGAACGTGTGGGAGGTCATCTCCGACGGCGAGGCGCACATCCGCGTCGGCAACGTCGACTTCCCCAGCCGCGCGTACGTGGCCGCGTTCGGGTTCAAGGGCGCGGACCAGCAGAAGCCGGCTGGCGTCATGTCCGGCGGCGAGCGGAACCGGATGAACCTGGCGCTCACCCTCAAGCAGGGCGGCAACCTGCTGCTGCTGGACGAGCCGACCAACGACCTGGACGTGGAGACGCTGGGCTCGCTGGAGAACGCGCTGCTCGAGTTCCCCGGCTGCGCGGTCATCACCAGCCACGACCGCTGGTTCCTGGACCGGGTGGCCACGCACATCCTGGCCTGGGAGGGCGGCGCGAACTGGTTCTGGTTCGAGGGCAACTTCGATGCCTACGAGAAGAACAAGATCGAGCGTCTCGGCGCCGAAGCCGCCCGCCCGCACCGCGTCACCTACCGCAGGCTCACCCGCGGCTAAATCGCGGGCAAGAGTTGGCCGGGTTCCACCCGGCGCTGGTTCGCGGTCGTCCTCGCCACACACTGGCGGCTGTGAGCCCGTACTGGCCGGAGTGGCCCGACCGTAACGGTCAGCAGGCAACGATGACGGCGGGGTTATCCGCCGCCAATGCGAGCCGGATCAAGTCGTCAGGATCGCTGGTCAGGATCCGGTCGCCGGGCTCGGCTAGCAGGACAACGGTGGCGTCGATTGGATCAGTGGTACCGGTCAGGCCCAGCAGGACGCCGGCCTGGCGACCATTTTCGTGACTAATTACGCGGATATCCACCGCGCGCAGTAGTCGCGCCAGGCTAACCTGGCGGCCCTGCGCGTCACGCCACACCTGGGCGACCACCATCGCGTTGCTGCGCAACTCCATACCGTGCTGCTGGGCTGCGGCCAGCCTCGCGATCATCGATCGGTCGCCTCGGTCGATGGCCACCAGGGCCCCGGCATCGAGAACTAGAGCGCTCACGCGGCGGTATCGGCCACGGCCACGCCAAGTTCCTGTTCAGCCCGGGCGATTTCCTCCGCTGTTAGCATGCCATGCTCGGTCTGCCAGTCGGCCAGGAATTCGGCTAGCGCTTCAGCGCGCAGCTTGCTCGCGGCCGCCTCGGCGAGCCATGCTGACAAGGGCTTACCGGCCTGCGAAGCCGCAGACCGTACTGCGTCCCCGAGTTCCGCATCAAAGGAGACGCTCATTTTGTCGACCTTCACGGTTCAATCTTACCATGGTAGTTCCTACTATGGTAAGATAACTTCCGTGGCCCGCGGACCGGTCAGCTCGATCCCGAACGGGCCATCTCCGAAGGCATGTGACGACCCTATGCGCCAGTTAGCATGCCGTCATGACGATTACCCCGGACACCAAGGACTGGACCTGGGTCCTCGACCGGCCCTGCCCCGAGTGCGGCTTCGATACCCGGGCCTTTCCCGTAACAGCCGTCCCCGGCATGGTCATGGCGAACGCCGCGGCCTGGCAGGAAGCGCTGGCCGGACCCGAAGTCCCGGGCGGGGCCCGCACCCGCCCGGAACCGGGCAAGTGGTCGCCGCTGGAGTACGGCTGTCACGTCCGCGACGTGTTCCGGCTGTTCGACCAGCGGCTCGACCTGATGCTCAGCCAGGATGACCCGCTGTTCCCCAACTGGGACCAGGACGAAACCGCCGTCGCCGGCGGCTACGCGGAGCAGGACCCGACCACGGTCGCCAGGAAACTGCGCGAGTCAGCTCAGGCCATCGCCGACCAGTTTGCAGCCGTGACCGGCGCCCAGTGGCAGCGGACCGGTCGCCGCAGCGACGGAGCCAGCTTCACCGTGGAGACCTTCGCCCGCTATTTCATCCACGACCCAGTGCACCATCTCTACGACGTCACCGGCCGCCGCGCCGTACCGACCTGATCCCAGCAGCCGCCGCCGATCGCTGACGGTCCTTTCCCTGAGGCCGAACGCGCCGGGTATCAGCCCCGGTCAGGCTGGCTTCAGCCCGAGGTCGGGCCCGTGCGCCGGTTCGACGTTGACCAGGCTGTGCGCCGCCATGACCAGGTAGTCCCAGAGTTGGGTGTCCAGGGCCTGGTCCAGTTCAAGCTCGTCCAGGGCGACCCGCATGTGGTGCAGCCAGGCGTCTCGCTCGGCTTCGCCGATGGCGAACCGGACGTGCCGCATCCGGAGCCTGGGGTGCCCGCGTAGCTCGTCGTAGGTGCGCGGCCCGCCCCAGTACTGCATGAGGAACAGCCGCAGGTGCTCCTCGGCGGGCCCGAGGTCCTTGGCCGGGTAGACCGGCCGCAGCAGGGGATCCTCCGCGACGCCCTGGTAGAACCGGTGGACCAGGCGGGTAAAGGTCTCTTCCCCGCCCACGGCCTGATAGAAGCTGACCGGCTGGCTCATGAGCGAATCTTACGGGGTGCCGCGCGCCGCGACTTCGGCGTCGTCCGCCGGGGCCGCCGCGATGGCCGGCGGGGCCGAAACCACGATGGTGTCGGGGCGGGTGGGCTGGACGCCGGCCGCGTCCAGTGCCGACTTCACCCGGGCCCGCAGCTCGCGGGCCACCTCCCACTGCCGCATCGGGGTGGTCTTGGCCACCAGCCGCATGGTCACTTCCTTGCTGGACAGCTCCTGGGCGCCCCACACTTCGGGCTTCTCAAGCATCAGCTCCTTCCAGCCGCGCTCGCGGTACAGGCTGTCCGCGGCCCGCTCCATCAGCGCCCGGATCCGGGCCAGGTCCTCGCCGTAGGGGACCGGGTAGTCGATGACAGCGCGGGACCAGCCCTGCGACTCGTTGCCCACGGCCTCGATCGTGCCGTTCCTGATGTGCCAGACCACCCCGTTGACGTCCCGCAGCCGGGTGGTGAGCAGCGACATGGCCTCCACCGTGCCGGTGGCGACCCCGGCGTTGATCGTGTCGCCTACCCCATAGTGGTCCTCGACCAGCATCAGCAGGCCCGCCAGGTAATCACGCACCAGGTTCTGCGCGC
>JBAUAY010000327.1:0-15961 GCA_049676235.1 Streptosporangiaceae bacterium | reverse complement strand
CGGCAGCAGCGAGTGACCGCCGGCCAGGAACTTCGCGTCCTCGCCGTATTCGGTGATCAGGTCCAGGGCTTCGGTGGCCGAGCCCGCCCGCTTGTAGGTGAACGATGACGGGATCACGCCGGCACCTCCGCGTCCGCTGCCGCCAGCGCGGCCCTGACGATGTTGTGGTAGCCGGTGCACCGGCACAGGTTGCCTTCCAGGCCCGACCGCACCTGCTCCTCGGTCGGGTGCGGGTTCTCCTTCAGCAGCGACACGATGGCCATCACCATGCCCGGGGTGCAGAACCCGCACTGCAGCCCGTGCTCCTGGTGGAACGCGCGTTGCACCGGGTGCATCTCGCCGTTCGTGGCCAGCCCCTCGACCGTGGTGACGTCGTGCCCGCTGGCCTGGGCGGCGAGCACCGTGCAGGACTTGACGGACTCGCCGTCGAGCAGCACCGTGCAAGCCCCGCAGGAGGTGGTATCGCAGCCCACGTTGGTCGCGGTGAGGTCGGCCACGTCGCGCAGGAAGTGCACGAGCAGCATGCGGTCCTCGACGTCCGCGGTGATGTCCTTGCCGTTGACGGTCAGGTCGACCTTCACTGGTTACTCGCCTTTCGTGCCTCGTTGATCGCTGTCCAGACCCGCTGGGGGGTTGTCGGCATGTCGATATGCCGGACGCCGAGATGCGCGACGGCATCGACGACCGCGTTCTGGATCGCCGGAGTCGAGCCGATCGTCCCCGCCTCGCCGATGCCCTTGACGCCGAGCGGATTCAAGGTGGTCGGCGTCTCGCTGTCCACCAGCTCGTAGCTCGGCAGCTCGGCCGCGGTGATGGCCGCGTAGTCGGCCAGCGTGGAGGTCAGCGGGTTGCCGTCCGCGTCGTAGAGCACCTCTTCGAGCAGCGCCTGCGCCGCGCCCTGGGCGATGCCGCCGTGCCGCTGCCCCTCGGCGAGCACCGGGTTGAGCACAGGTCCGGCGTCGTCGACGGTCACGTGCCGCAGCAGCGTCACCTTGCCGGTTTCTGTGTCTACTTCCACCACCGACACGTGAGCGCCGAACGGGAACGTGGGCAGCTCGGCGGTGAAGCTCACGTCGGCGATGAGGCTGCCGCCGCTGGTGTGACCGGCGACCTGGGCCCAGTTGAGCGCGATGTCGGGGTCGCCGCGGACCTGCCACAGGCCGGTCGCGGTGTCGAGGACCACGTCGGCTTCGGCCGCCTCGAGCATGTCGGCGGCCTGGCGGCGGGCCTCATCCTTGACCTCGACCGCCGCCTTGTGGACCGCAGAGCCGCCGAGCTGGAGTGAGCGGGAGGCGTAGGTGCCGACGCCGACCGGGACCAGGTCGGTGTCGCCGTGGATGACCGTGACCTGATCCATCGGGATGCCGAGCTCGTCCTGCACCAGCATCGCCCAGGCGGTCTCGTGCCCCTGGCCGTGGGGCGAGCTGCCGGTGTAGACGGTCGCGGTGCCATCGTCAGCCACCTCAAGCTTGGCCGTCTCCCCCGCGGCTGCGTCGGCCGCGGTGATCTCCACGTAGGTGGAGACGCCGATGCCGAGCTGCTTGACGTCGCCGCGGGCGCGCCTGAGCTCCTGCTCCTTGCGCAGGTCCTCATAGCCCGAGGCGGTCAGGACCTTCTCCAGCGCATCGGCGTACTGGCCGCTGTCGTACAGCGCCCCGGTCTTGGTCTGGAAGGGGAACTTATCGGGCGCGACGAAGTTGCGCCGCCTGACTTCGGCCGGGTCCATGCCGATCTCGGCGGCGAACAGGTCGACCGCACGCTCGATAGCGGCCGCGGCCTCCGGCCGTCCGGCGCCGCGGTACGCGTGGATCGGCGTGGCGTTGGTGACCGCGACCCGGAACCCCGCCTGCACCTCGGGGATGTCGTACACGCCGGGCGCCATCAGGCAGGTGAGCCCGGGCAGGAAGCCGCCGGTGCGCGGATACGCGCCGGTGTCCTGGATGATGTCGAGCCGGTAGGCGAGGATCCGGCCGTCCCGGTTTCCGCCGATCTTGATGCGGTGCAGCTGGGCCCGGCCCTGCGTCATGCCGACCAGGTTCTCGCTGCGGGTCTCGGTCCAGCGCAGCGCCCGGCCGGTCTTCCTGGCCGCCCAGGCGACGATGAGCGCGTCCCGGTCGATGCCGACCTTAGCGCCGAAGCCGCCGCCCACGTCGGGCACCACCACGCGGATCTGGTCCGGGGCCATGCCCAGGGCGCCGCACAGGATGAGACGGCACAGCTGCGCGTTCTGCGAGCTATGCCAGACGGTCAGCTTGCCGTTTTCGAAGGTAGCCGCCGTAGCGCGCCCCTCCATCGGCATGCAGGCCAGGCGCTGATTGACGATGTCCTGCTCGACGACCACTTCGCAGGCGTCGAACGGCGCGTCGTCGGTGGATACCGGGTTCGTAACCGCGACGTTGGACCCGGCCGCGGGGAACAGCAGGGACTCGTCCTTGACGGCGGCCGCCGGGCCCACCACCGCGGGCAGCGGCTCGTAGTCCACGCTGACCAGGTCGGCGGCGTCCTCGCCCTGGTAGCGGCCGTCGGTGAGGACCACCGCGACCGGCTCGCCGACAAAGCGCACCGTGTCCACCGCCAGCAGCGGCTCGGACCACGGGCCGCCGAGCGGCATCGGTCCGCCTTCTCCGCCGCCGCCCTCACCGTCGTCCGGCGGCGGTGGCGCCAGGTCGTCCATATCGCGGACGGTCAGCACGGCGATCACGCCGGGCTCCTGGCTGGCCGCGGAGGTGTCGATGCCGGTGATGCGGGCGTGCGCCACCGGGCTGCGGACGAACGTGAGGCGCGCCGCTCCGTCAAGTTCCGGCGTTCGCAGGTCGTCGACGTAGACTCCGCCGACTGTCAGCAGCCGTGGGTCCTCCGTCCGTATCACCCTGGTGCCCAGGATGCTCATGTATCCCTCCGCAGCTGTCTAACCCTTTAAGGCTCCGCCAGCGAAACTACACCTGAGCAAGGCCGACGAACCATGGCTGGCCTCACAAAGGGGCCTGGAGCACATTATGACGGACCACGCAGGTAGTTGATCCAAGCCAGGCTTGGACCGGTTTAGCCGGATTTAGTTTCGGTTAGGTCGGTCCAGTCCCTGTGGCTAGGGCCAGGTCCGCCGCCATGAGTTGGCGCCCATACCATGCTCAATACCGCGAACTGGACTGATGCTGGCGGGCGTGCGACTCGGCGGCCCGGTCCTTTTGGGGGTTTCTGAGGCTTCTGGGCTTCTGGGCTTCTGGGTTTCTGGGGTTTCTGGGGCGACCCTGATCCAGGTGGGCGCGAAATCAGGGTCACATCAGGGTCTTCCCCGATGCCACGGCCCGGTCCGAGACGGCACGCTTCAGTCATGACCCGGCCAACCCCGTCCAGCCAGCCCCGGACGCATGGTCTTGTCCCGCGGTTCCGCTACGGCTACACCGACCAGCACGTCCGCGTCTCAGACGCCGAACGCACCGAGGTGACCGACCGCCTGGCCGCGCATTTCGGCGAAGGTCGGCTCAACCAGGCCGAGTTCGACGAGCGCGTCGCGCAGGCGATGAACGCCAAGACCCGCGGGGACCTGAGCGGGCTGTTCGATGACCTGCCTGAGCCGGGTCCGGCGGGGATCCCAGGGACGCCGGTGCGCGACCCGCACAGCCCCGCGCACCTCGTTCGCCTGTACGTGAACGCCTTCTTCCTCGTCCTGCTGGTCGTCGTGATCACGGCGGCCGGCACGGCGGGCGAGGCGGTTTTCGGGCATGTGCCCGGGATGAAGACCTGGCTGACGGTCGGAATCATCACCGCGATCGTCGTGTACGCAGCGGGGATGCTGAGCCGCTCCCGTGCGGCTCGCGACAAGTGACGGCCGTCCCCGGTGGCGCTTCGGGGTCGATGCTGAGAGCGCTGAAGCGCGCGGCCAGGTCCTCGACCCACTGCGGTGGTGTCCGGTGATCCGCCAGCGGCAGGCCGGCTTCGCTGCGCCACAGCACGTCGCCGAGGGCCTGGCGCAGATGCCAGGCCATCACCCGGGCGGGCGACAGCTGCCGCCCGGTGACCTGCTGGTACTGGCGCATGATCGCGGTCAGCAGCTCCAGGCCGGGCCCCGTCCCCGGACCGGGAAAGGCGCGTAGCTCGTATTCGGGCTCGGCGGCCCCGATGTTCTCGAAGTCCACTACCAGCTCGCCGCGGTCCCACACCTGGTTGTCGCCGTGCAAGTCACCGTGCACGAGCACGGCCGGGCCAGGCAAGCCGAGCACGGCATCGGCCCAGTCGCACCAGCGGAGGACGGTCCGGAGCTGATCCGGCCGGACCCGCGTCCCCAGCCGTTCACGCAGGTCCTGGTCGTGGTCGGCGGCAGCTGCGGGCCGGTGAGCGTGCCGACGGCGGCTCCGGTGCCACGGCTCCCATTGCCTCACGCAGCGCCGCAGCAGAGCACTCAGCCAGCCATTGCATCTCCGGTACCCTATCCGGGCGCGGCCGGGATGCCGTTCTCGCACGGCCCTGGGAGTGGCCGTCACCGTTACCGGGATGTCAGAGCGGGTAAGTGGCCTCGATCAGCAGACGCCACGCTGAACTGGCTGGACGGTTGGGGGATTTATCAAATACGCCTCCAGCCGGTACGCCTCCAGCCGGTTCGATGGAACATTCAGCCGGCTCTGGGCGGTTCGATGGAACATCGAGCCGGCTCGCCGCGCCGCCGAGTACGACCCCAGCCGCCCTACAACGCGGGCTCCGCGGACCGCGCCAGGGCCGCCCTGGTCAGCGAGCTCCGCGCCGCAGCTGCTTCTTCCTTACCGGCTGCTCAAGCTAGCCAGAAGGCGGCGGATCAGCTGATCACGGGGGAATTCGGCGAGGTGCTCCGCGGCGAGGCCGGTGGCGCGGTCCCAGTCACAATCGATGGCCAGCTGCACGATCTGGATCTGCTGGCGCTGCCTGCGGAGCTGCAGGTTAACCGCCGTCGACGCGGCGTGTGCCAGGCCCTGGGCTCTGGCCGCGTCTCCCCGCAACCACGCTTCCCATGCCTGGGCAGCCAGGGGTTCCGGCCGAACCGCGTTGTATGCTGTCATGCTGCCTACCGGCCGAGCAGCGCTGCTGCCGCGGCGAGGGTCGCCATTGACAGTGCCGTCGTGAGCAGCACCGAGCGGCTTGCGAGCGCTTCGCCGGCACCGTACTGCTGCGCGAAGATAAACGTGTTCTGGGCCGTCGGCAGGCCGGCGCACACCACGACCGCCAGCAGTTGAGGATGCGAGAGCCGCAGCGCAAACGCGCCGATGGCATAGGCCATCACGGGCTGCGCGACCAGCTTCAGCGCCGCTATCACCGAGATTTCCGCAAATCCCGGTTCTCGTGGGCGCGTTCTCGCGTCGCGTTCCTCACTTCGCCCACCGGTAATTGACCGGCCGGACAGGGACGCGCCGAGAACGATCAGCGCTGTGGGCACCGCGGCCCACGACAACAGGGTCAGCGTGGTCTGCAGGACCGACGGCGTATGAAGGCGTGTCATGGAGGCGACGACGCCAAGCGCCGACGCGAGGATGACTGGATTTCGTCCGGGAAGGGTAGCGATCCGCTGGAAGCGGATCCGGCCGTTCTCGGCGTTGTGGCGGTCCAGCGCGATCAGGATGATCGGCGTCACGACGAGCACCTGCAGCAGCACGACCTCGACCAAGAACGAGATGCTTCCGAGCAGTTGCATCGCGATCGGGATCCCCAGGTTCGCGGAGTTGACGTAGCCTCCGGCCATCGCCCAGATCGCCCGCTCGCCGGGTTGGCGGCCGAACCATCGCCCTGCGCCGTACCAGCCGGTGCCGATCACCAGCGCGGTACTGGCTCCGAACGCGGCCAGCGGCCCGCCGGTGAACGCAGACCAGGGCATCTTGGCCAGGGTAAGAAACAACGCGGCGGGAATCGCAAAGCGGAATACGAATTCCCCCAGTACGGACACCGCGCTGTCGCTCAGTATCCCGCAGCGGCGCGCGAAGTACCCGGCAGCAGTAAGGATCCAGATTGGTTCGAAGGCGGCCATCAGCTTCATCGGTAACGCGCCCCGCCTGCTCGGTGCGCAGCGCGGTCGCTGGCAGGACCTGAAGTAATCGTTCGAGCTGCCCAGCCAGAGCAGCACCACCACAAGCAGCCCTTTCAGGCCATCGATACCACTGAAGACCCTGGCCGCGGCCCCGGGATTGCTGCCGAGGTCATAGATCGCACCCGAGACGCCGATGACGCAGATCACCGTTCCGGCGACCCGCGCCCAGTTCTTACCGTTCTCGCACGATCGGGCGATCCAGACCAGCAAGCCGGCGGCGGCCAGGGCCGCGATGACCACGGCGATCAGCACGACGCGCTGTGGCGTGTCGATGACGGCCTGCGTAGCGCTCAGCGTCAGGACGTAAATGATCGCGCGGATCACGCAGGCGACCGCGCACGCGTACATGGCCTTGACCGCGTGCAGCACTGAATCCGGTGGGAGCGGCGGCTGGATCTCGGGTATCCGCGCGGCATCCAGGTAACGTCCTGTCATCTGCTTCCTCCGCAGCCACTCCGTCAGCGTCGGCTGCGCCCGAGTCTGTTCTGCCGCGCTGTCGGAATCCTTAAGGGCCGCTTGCAGCGGACAAGACACCGTGACAGCACATCTTCAGCGGCGGCCCCACGGGCCGGTGAGCTGGCTGTATGACCGCTGTCACCTGGCGGCTGGCCATTAGCATGGTGACGCATGGAGATCCGGGTGCTCGGGCCGCTGGAAGTGGTCGGGGACGACGGCCAGGTGCTAGACATCGGCGGGCCGCGGCCGCGGGCGCTGCTGGTCGCGCTGGCCCTCGCGGGCGGCCATCCGGTTCCGGCTGACCAGCTACTCGACCAGGTGTGGCGGGGCGAGGAATCCCCGGACCGCAACCGGCTCCAGGTTCATATCTCCCGCCTACGCCGGACGCTGGGCACCGATCGCATCAGCACCAGGGTCGGCGGCTACGCGCTCGAAATCCAGGCCAAGGCCCTGGACGCGGACCGGTTCGAGCAGCTGGCCGCGGAGGGGCACGCGGCCCTGCAGCGGGAGGACGCGCCGCGGGCGGCGGGGCTGCTACGGCGGGCGCTCGGCCTGTGGCGCGGGTCGCCGCTGGCCGAGTTCGCTGACACCGGCTTCGCCCCACCGGTGATCACCCGGCTAGAAGAGGCGAGGCTGGCCGCCATCGAAGACCGGATCGAGGCCGATCTGATGCTCGGAGGTCACGGCGAGCTGACCGGAGAGCTCGAGGCCCTGGTGCGCGCGCATCCGCTCCGGGAGCGGCTGTGGGGACAGCTCATCATGGCCCAGTACCGGTCTGGGCGGCAGGGTGACGCGCTTGGCACGTATCAGCGGGTCCGGTCAGTGCTGGCCGACGAGCTCGGCGTAGATCCCGGACCGCAGTTGCGGTGGCTGGAAAGCGCGGTACTCAGCCAGGATCCGATGCTGAACGCGCCGGCCTCCGACCGCAAGGACCCGGACCGGCACCGATCCGGCAACCTGCCGGCGGCCCGGAGCGCACTCGTCGGGCGGCGGGCCGAGCTCGGCAAGGTCGCCTCGCTGCTGCGGGACAGTCGGCTGGTATCCGTCGTCGGCGTGGGCGGGGCCGGGAAGACCCGGCTGGCGATCGAGGTGGCGCGGAGCCTGATCGGCCGCTATCGGGACGGAGTGTGGCTCGTCGAACTTGCTCCGGTCGGCGGCGACGCCGACGTGGCCAGCGCTGCCGCCGCCACCCTGGGCGTGGCACCCGATTCCGTGCCCGGCGTGAGCAGCGGCATCCTGGAACGCCTGGGCGAGTTCCTGTCCCGCCGCCAGGTGTTGCTCGTCCTCGACAACTGCGAGCACGTCGTGGCCGGGGCGGCCACAGTCACCGATTACCTGCTGGCCCGGTGCCCGGACCTGCAGATTCTCGCCACCAGCCGGGAGAGCCTGGCGGTCGCCGGGGAGTCGTTGTGGCCGCTCCCGCCGCTGGCCATCGACGAGGCGAGCGAGCTGTTCGTGGTCCGCGCCCGCGCCATCGCAGCGGACTTCCAGCCGGGTGAGTCCACGATGAGGACGGTAGCCGAGATCTGTACTCGCCTCGACGGCCTGCCGCTCGCCATCGAGCTCGCCGCCGCGCGGATGCGCGCCTTCGCTCCAGACGAGGTCCTGGCCCGGCTCGGTGACCGCTTCCGCTTGCTCACCACGGGTATCCGAACCGCGCCGCCGCGCCACCAGACGCTGCGTGCGGTGGTTGACTGGAGTTACCATCTGCTCTTCGACGAGGAGCGCCTGGTATTCGAGCGGATGTCGGTCTTCGCCGACGCCTGCCCGCTCGGAGCGGCGGAGCAGGTATGCGCCGATGACCCCATCGGCGAGGAGAACGTCGCGGAGCTGCTGGCCCACCTGGTCGATAAGTCCCTGCTGACTGCCACCCCGACCGGCCGCGGCACCAGGTTCCGGGTGCTCCAGACACTCGCCCAGTACGGGCATGAACGACTGACCGCCCGGGGTGATCTGGCCAGCGTACGCGTCCGCCACGCTCGCTGGGTTGCCTCCATAGCCGATGTTCCCGACGGCGAGCACACCGCCGCCTGGTTCGCCGCTGTCGGCGAGTACCTCGACGACATCCGCCGGGGCCTGGAATCGGCTCTGGCTTCGGGCGACGCCGACACTTCGCTGGGCATCGTCTGCGGGCTCGGCTGGTTCTGGAGCATGGGCGGGGTAGCCGACGACTGCTGGCGGTGGCTGACCGCCAGCCTGGCCCTCGGGCACGCGGCCACCGCGCGCCGGGTGCGGGTGCTGGCCCTGGCTGAGCAAGTCGCGCTCGCCCAAGGCCGCGATCACGCCCTGGAGTATGGCGAAGAGGCGGTCGAGCTCGGCCGGACCGTCGGCGATCGGCTGGCTCTGGCGCGTGCCGCCGTATTGCACGGCTCCGCGCTGACCGGCCTGTTCGACCAGCGCCAGCGCGGCGCCCGGCTCCTCGACGAGGCGGGCACGCTCCTGGAGGCCGAGGACGGCGACTGGAGCCTGGCGACTAGCGCGCTGGCACGCGGTGTCGCCGCGCTGGCCCGGGCCGACCTGGGTCAGGCGCAGGACCTGCTGCGCCGCGCCGCGGACCGGTTCGCGGACATTGACAACGCCCGGGGCGCGGCGGCCGCGTTGCGCCACCTCGCCGACCTCGCCGCCCTGCGCGGCCGCTACGACGATGCCATCGCGGCGCTGCGCGAGGCGCTGACGGGCCTCACCGCGGACGACGCTGCGGGGATCACCAGCATGGCCCAGCTCGGGTGCCTGTACGCGATGCAGGGACGACCCGGCGAAGCCGACCGATGGCATGCCAGGGCCCTGGCCGCAGCCGAGAACCAGCAGCATCTGCCCTTGCTCGCGTTCGCGTGCAACGCGCAGGGCCTGACGCTTCGCCGCCGCGGCCGCCTCAGTGAGGCCGGGCAATGCCACCGCAGGGCCCTCAGCATCTGTCACGAGCGCGGCGTCCCGGCGGCCGAGGCCATGGCCCACGCGTCGCTGGGTTACATCGCGGAACTGCGCAACGACGTCGCGGCCGCGGAGCGGCATCACCGGGTCAGCCTCAACGCCGCCTGCGAGGCGGCCGACCGGCAGGCCCAGGCGCTCGCGCTGGAAGGGCTGGCGGGCACCACCTCGCTCCGAGGCGACCCCGGGGCAACCGGGCGGCTCCTCGGGGCCGCCACCGCCCTGCGTGAGGGAAGCGTGGTCAACGCGGTAGGTGCGGCCACCGCTCAGCGCGGGATCGCGGTCGGCTATCTGGACCGGATCGATGTCGACCGGGCCATCGCACGGGTGAGCGGCGCCGCCTACGAATCCGCGTTCGCCGAGGGCATGCACGACCCCCGAGCCGTGCTGGATGCCGTGCGGTAATGATCCACGAATCGGGCGGGGTATCTGGCGGCCGGGTCATGGGGATGATGGGGTGATGGGGCGAGGCGCAGTGAGTGGGGTAGCCGGGCCTGCGGTCTTCACCGGCGCGTGGATCATCAGCTCACTGCTCCAGACCGGGCACCGGGCCCTAGACCTTCAGATCAGCGGGCTCGCGGCGCCGGACGCCAGAGACCCGTGGATCATGATCGCGGGATTCTTGGTGCTCGGCGGGTGCAGCGTGGCCTTCGGGGCGGAGCTCCAGGATGTTCTCGGCGGGCGCGATCACTCAGGCCCGGCGCCGAGGCTCATCCAGGGCGCCGGGGTCCTGACGATCGCGGCCGGATTGCTGCGCCGCGACCATATGCTGCTTACCTCGGGGAGCGTCTCGTGGCATAACCACGCACACGACGTGATCAGCGCGGTGATATACGTCGATCTGGTCCTGGCCCAGCTGCTGCTAGCGGCGCGGTTCGGCCGTGACCGGGAATGGCGGGCGTGGCGGCCGTGGCTGCTGGCCAGCGCCGGGGTGACGACCGTGTTGCTGATAGCGTTCGCGGCCGGTACGTCCGCCCCGGGCGCGGGCTTCCTGCAGCGCGCCGCCGTTACCATCCCGCTGGCCGTCATCACCGCTATCGCGACGCGGCTGACCAGGAAGCCGACACGGCTGGCCGGGAATCGAAGGCGGCAGGTCAGGACTCCTGGGACAGCCGGATAGCCGCGACGCGCGGGTGGTCCTGCCAGGCGGGCATGGTGGCCATGTAGTCGAGGGTCTGCCGTTCGAGCTCCTGGTGCGTGGCGCTGGGATTACGGCGTGCCTGCCACGCGGTCATCCGCTCGAAACGCTCGTCGAACGACTGCAGGGCGCCGGTTTCGTCGGTGCAGTAACGACCGGTCTCGATCGGCATCCCGCAGCTCTCGCAGGCTGGTGCGGTGGTCATCGGTCCTCCTGAAGGGATTATTCCGGATTTTTGGTCGAGGTGGCTAGGTCGATCGGGTGGCCAGGTCGACCAGGGTCCGCAGGCCGACGATGAGCTCGTCGGCCTGGCCGGACGGCAACCGGGCCATGGCACGAGCCAGCTGGTCCACGCTCAGCACCTCGCGATCGCGGCGCAGCGCCTCGTGCCCGTGCGCGGTCAGCCAGATCAGCGTCCGCCGCCGGTCGGCGGGATCGTCTTCACGCTCGAGCAAGCCCTGCCGCTCCAGGTGGGCGACGATCTCGCTGATCACCGACTGCGCCCGGCTCATGTGCGCCGCGGCTTCCCCCACGGTGAGGGGGCCCGCGAGGGCCAAGTGCTCGAGCACCGCCCTGGACGCGCCCGGCAGCTGGCTCCGGGGCCCGTCCCGCCGGTGAAACGTCAGGTAGACGGCACGAAAGAGATCAGCGAACCGTTCGGCCCGCGCCCGTTCATCGCTCACATGACTAGGGTTCCGGCCAGTGAATCCATCGTCAATCCCGATGGATCCGCGCAGGCTCCCGCAGCTCCGTCTGTCCTGGCAGCGTGACCGCGGTGCGCGCGAGGCGCGGCTTTCTGTTAGCTGGCTGAAGCAGGGACGCGGCCTGCTTAGGGTTATCAGGTGAAGCCATTCCTGTTGCTGGCCATCCGCGCCGAGGATACCGCGGCCGACAACGAGTACGACTCGTTCCTGACCCAGGCCGGGCTAGAGGAAGGCGAGCTGCACCGGATCCGGCTTGAGCAGCGCGCGCTCGGCGATATCGACCTGCGGGACTGGTCAGGGATCTTGGTCGGCGGCGGGCCGTTCAACTACACCGACCCGGATGAGCTCAAGACGCCGACCCAGCGGCGAGTCGAGGCGGACCTGCACGGCCTGCTCGACCGGGTAGTCAGCGCAGACTTCCCGTTCCTCGGGGCCTGTTACGGCATCGGGGCGCTCGGCCGTCATCAGGGCGCGGTGGTCGACCGGCGTTTTGCCGAGCCGGTGGGAGCCGTCGAGATCACCCTCACCGCGCCCGGCCTGCGAGACCCGCTGCTCGGCCAGTTGCCCGCCACCTTCGAGGCCTTCACCGGCCACAAGGAGGCGATCAGCGGGCTGCCCGGCCATGCCGTCCTGCTGGCAAGTTCGAGCCGCTGCCCGGTACAGGCGTTCCGGGTCGGCGCCAACGTCTACGCCACCCAGTTCCACCCCGAACTCGACGTGGCCGGCCTGTGCACCCGGATCGAGGTCTACAAGCACGCCGGCTACTTCGACCCGGACCAGGCCGATGAAATCAAGGCGCAGGCCGCCCGCAGCCACATCACCTGGCCGCCCACCATCCTGCGCGGCTTCGCCGAGCGTTACGGTCACGGCCGCCCGGCCGAGGCTCGCACCGGCTGACCGCGGGCGGTTCGGTACCGGACATCGCTTGCACGGCGTGCTGGCCAGGGGTAAGAAAGTGCACGTGGGGAGGTCTGTTCCCCCGGGATCGGTCAGCGCTGCATAGGTCAAGTCGCGCCTCGTCGAGCTGCGTCTCGCGGGTACGTTCAGGGTCGTCCGGGACGGCATCGAACTGACTGACGGAGAGATCGGCAGCCGGAAGTCGCGGACGCTGCTTAAGCTGCTCGCGGTCGAACGGCCGGCTCTGGTCCCGCCGGACCGGATCGTGGACGTCTTGTGGCCGGGTGAAAGGCCGGCCGCGCCTGAGCAGAACGTCGCGACCCTGGTCAGCAGGCTCCGCGCGGCGCTGGGAGCCGACCTTATCCAGGGCGGCCGGGCCGGATACCGGCTGGTCGCCGGGCCGGGCTGCTCGTGGTCAGCGGTCGCGACTACGAATTCGCCAACGACCTCATCCGCGAGGCCCTGTACGCCAGTACGCCGGAACCGACCCGACTGGCACACCACCGCCGACTGGAGATGCTCGCCTTGCGCGAGCTCGGCGGCGACGTCCCGGTCTCGCTGGGCCTGCCGATCAGCTACTACGCGGCCAACCTCGAGAGCGGCCTGCGGATCGCTGAATCGCTCGGGGACCGGGCCAGCGAAGCGGACATGCTATCGCGCCTCGCCATCATCGCGGGCAACCGGCTACGCCTCGACGCGGCGCTCGACTACGGTCTGCGGGCAGTGGCGGCCGGCCGCGCGGCAGCAGACGATCAGGCGTTGGCGGCAGGTCTGGACGGGCTAAAGTTCGCCTACCTCAGTGTCGGCGATACCAGTGCCCTGGCTAACGTGCTAGCCGAGCTCGGCCCGCTGCTGCGGCGCCTGGGTGACTCGTTTCGGTCGCAATGGGCGGAGTTCGAAGGCGCGTTCCTCTCCGTCGCCGCAGCCGAGTGGGACGGGGCGACCGCGGCCATCCGAGCGGCGGTCGAGGTCAATCATCGCGGCTATCCGCAGTGGGTCGCGTGGTATGTGGCGCACCTCGGCTGGCTCACGCGGCTCCGCGGCCGCGACGACGAAGCGGTGACACTGGGGCCGCGCGCCTTGGTTCTGATCGAGCAGCACGAACACAGCTGGATACAGGCCACAGCCTGCGCCATGCTAGGTGGCACCATGCTGGTGCGCGGCGACCGTGCCGGGGCGATCGAGCTGTTCGAGCGGGGCCTGGCCGCAGGGCAGCAGGCAGGGATGGAGGCCTATCTGCTGCGGTCCGCTGCTCCGCTGGCCGCCGCCACCGGCTCGCTGGCCATGCTCGGCGAGGCGGTCGGGTTGCTTGAGAAAGCCAGCATCCCGACCGGTGGCGCCTGGGTGTTCGGGTACGAGGCCTACCTGTCGGTGGCACAGGCGTGGCTGGGGCACGATGATCCGGAACGCGCGCGGGCGGTCCTGGCTCCGCTGCTTGAGGTGGCGGAGCGGGAGCCGTGGCAGGTCACGCTGGCCGAAGTCGTCGACGGTCGCGCCCTGATCCGGCTGGGCCGCAAGGAGCAGGCCCGGACCGAACTGGGCCGGGCCGCATGGCTCGCACGGGAACACGGGCTGCCGCACGTGCGGCACGACGCCCAGTCAGCCCAGCGCTTGTTGAGGTGAGCCAGCTCAGTCGCGGCCGGACTGCAACGCCACTGCAACGCCCCGGCGCACCCTGGCCATGACGGCGGATCGAGCGAACAAGGGGAGTTCCATCATGGCTATCGACAACGACAAGCTGCACGAGTTCCTGGGCAACTTCGTCACGGACCTCGGGGCGACGGTGGCGGCCGGGAACGTGGTCATCGGCCACAACCTCGGCCTGTACAAGGCGCTGGCGGCGGCGCCCGCGACCGCCGACGAGCTCGCAGCGCACACGCAGACCAGCCCGCGTTACGTCGCCGAATGGCTGCACGGCCAGGCCGCAGGCGGCTACGTGGAGTACGACCCGGCCGACGACACCTATTCCATGACCGAGGAGCAGGCCTTCGCGCTGACCAACCCGGACGGAGGTGTCTACGCGCCCGGCGCGTTTGTGCTGGCGCTCGGCGCGCTGCGGGCCGAGCCGAGGATCACCGAGGCCTTCCGGTCCGGCGGCGGCATGGGCTGGCACGAGCAGGACGCGGACGTCTTCACCGGCTGCGAGCAGTTCTTCCGGCCTGGCTACATCGCCAATCTCATCCCGGCCTGGATTCCGTCGCTCGACGGCGTGGAAGACAAGCTGCGGGCGGGTGCCCAGGTGGCCGACATCGGCTGCGGGCTCGGCGCGTCCACCATCCTGCTGGCCCAGGAGTACCAGAACTCCCGGTTCACCGGCTCGGACTACCACGACCAGTCGATCGAGTTGGCCCGCAAGCACGCCGGCGACGCGGGGGTCGCGGACCGGGTCAACTTCGAGGTCTCCACGGCCGCGAGCTTCTCCGGCACCGGGTACGACCTGGCCGCCACCTTCGACTGCCTGCACGATATGGGCGACCCGCTCACCGCGGCCAAGCACATCCGCCAGGCGCTCAAACCCGACGGGACGTGGCTCATCGTCGAGCCCTACGCTGCCGACGACGTCGCGGGCAACCTCAATCCCGTCGGCCGGGCGTACTACAACTTCTCCACGCTGCTGTGCGTGCCGAACGCGCTGTCCCAGCCCGGCGGCTACGCCCTCGGCGCGCAGGCCGGCCAGGCCGCCATCAGGCAGGTCGTCACCGACGCGGGCTTCACCAGGTTCCGGCGCGCCGCCGAGACGCCGTTCAACCTGGTGTACGAGGTCCGTCCCTAGCCTGCTCAGGCGCCGCCTCTGATTGGATTGGGCTTTCAGCACACAGACTGGCTAGGAGGGGATGCGCTGAACGCCGCCGTCAGTGAGACGGTTTCGCTGATCGCCCTGCTCGCGGTGCTGGCGTGGGCGGTGGTCAGGCCGCACGGCTGGCCGGAGGCGGTCGCGGCGGTCCCGGCCGCGGTCATCTTGATCGCGGCCGGCGCGATCCCGGCGGGCGGGGCGGGCGCCGAGGCCAGGCAACTGGGGCCGGTGATCGGCTTCCTGGCCGCGATCTTGGTACTGGCCCATCTGTGCGACGACGACGGGCTGTTCCGGGCCTGCGGCGGGTGGATGGCGCGAACCAGAGCCGGCCAATCCCGGCCGGCCGGGTCTCGCAGGCTGCTGGCGCAGGTGTTCGTCATCGCGGCGGTAACTACCGCCGTGCTCAGCCTGGACGCCACCGTGGTCCTGCTCACCCCGGTGGTGTTCGCCACCGCGGCCAGGCTGGAGGTGCGGGCCAGGCCGCACGTGTACGCGTGCACGCACCTGGCGAACTCCGCCTCGCTGCTGCTGCCCGTCTCCAACCTGACCAACCTGCTCGCCTTCGCGGCCACCGGGCTGGCCTTCGGTCACTTCGCCGCGCTGATGGCGGTGCCCTGGCTGGCCGCCATCGGGGTCGAGTACGTCGTGTTCGGCCGGTTCTTTGCCTCCGATCTGAACGCTGGCGATCTGAACGCTGGCGACCCGAACGGGCGCCCGCGCCGCGACCGCGCCCGTGCTGACCGCGACCGGGACACCGGACTGCCGGTGTTCACGGTCATCGTGGTGGCGCTGACGCTAGCCGGGTTCGCGGGTGCCTCGGTGGCGGGCGTCAACCCCGCCTGGGCCGCGTTCGCCGGGGCCGTGGTCCTGGCGGCGCGGGCGCTGGCCCGCCGCCGGGTGACTGCTTTCACCCTAGTGCGCGCCGCTGACCTGCCCTTCCTGCTGTTCGTACTGGGCTTGGGCATCGTGGTCAAGGCGGTAACGGACAACGGGCT
>JBAUAY010000326.1:0-1808 GCA_049676235.1 Streptosporangiaceae bacterium | reverse complement strand
CCGAAGTCGGAGTGGGTGACAGAGTGGCTGGCCAGGGCCATCCCGCCGTCCTGCAGCGCGCTCACCCCCCGCCAGTCAAGCACGATCCGCCGCCAGTCGTCCGGGATCTGCCCGTCGGCCCACCCGGTAACCACGAACGCCGTCGCCGGAATCCCATGATGGCGCAGCACGGGCAGGGCGTTGGCCAGCACGCTGGCCATCCCGTCGTCGAAGGTCAGCGCGAGCTGCGGCTTGTCCGGCTCGGCAATCACCTCGGCCGGCGTGGCGAAGCTCCAGCCGTCGTCCACAGCGATCTGCAGATGACGTTCGAAGTCACGCGGCCGCACGTCATTAACGCCACACCGCGGCGTCCCGATCGAATGATAGGCGAGTATCCGGCCGCGCCGCACCGGGCCTGGGCCGTCCGCGCCGCGCTGCCGCGCAGCCAGCGCCCAGCGCTCGGCGCACAACCTGCCCCAGACGGCACCCTTGTAGGCGACGCGACGGGGATGGTAAACACCCAGCGCTCGACGAACTGACTCTACGCTCATGGTCCGTTGCCTCTCCCGACCCCTTGCCTCTCCGTCATGATGACCGGCCCCTCGGCTGCGCCCGCCGCCCGGGCCCGGATCAGCCGGCTGCCGAGGTGGTGGCCTCCCGGTCAGCAGGGCAGGGCAGGCCCGCGGCATCGAACATCGCGGAGATCACCTGGTCCTGCTCGTCCGGCGTGAGCTGATGGAACAGCGGGAGAATGACGCTGGAGGAGGAGAGCCGCTCGGTCACCGGGAGATCCGCGGCGCCACGGTAGCCTGCGTAGGCAGGCTCCAGGTGCGCGGCCATGATTCCCCGGCGGGCGGAGATTCCCGCGCTGGCCAGCCGCTGCAGCAGTTCGTTCCTGGTCACCGGGAACTCCGCGGGCAGCGCGACCCAGAACGACTGGAAGTTCGTGGTGCCATACCCCGGGTCCGCGATCATCCGCAGGCCGGGGATCTGGCCGAGCAGACGCTGGTACCGCTGCGCCAACTGCCGGCGCCTGGCGACGATGTCACCGAGGCGGCGGAGCTGGACGAGGCCGATCGCCGCCTGCACGTCGGTCATCCGGTAGTTGTAACCGACCTCCAGGTAGCGTTCGATCACCGGCTGGCGTTCGGCATGCCGGGCGGCCGCGCTGATGTTCATGCCATGCTCGCGCAGGCGGCGCAGCCTGGCGGCCAGGTCCGGGTCGGGAGTGATGATCATGCCCCCCTCGCCGGTGGTGAGCAGCTTGCGGGGGTGGAAGGAGAATGTCGCGAGGCTGGCTCCCGCGCCGACCGGACGGCCATGGTAGGCCGCCCCGGCCGCGCAGGCAGCGTCCTCTACCACGGTGATGCCACGCGGATCGCACAGCGCCCGCATCGCGTCGAGATCCGCCGGCACACCGGCCTGGTCGACGAGGATCACCGCCCGCGTCCGCTCGGTCAGCACCGGCTTGACCGTGGCCGGGGTGAGGTTCAGCGTCGCCGGGTCCACATCGGCGAACACCGCCTCGGCTCCGGCGTAGCGTGCCGCGTTCGCGGTGGCGATGAAGGACAGCGAGGGTACAACGACCTCGTCTCCGGCGCGAACGCCCGCCGCGATCATGGCCACGTGCAGGCCAGCCGTACAGGAGGAGACAGCCACTGCGTGCCCGGCGCCCGTCGCCTCGGCGAATGCGGCCTCGAACTCCGCGACCCGCGGGCCCTGAGCAACCCAGCCGGACATGATGGCCTCAGCTGCCGCTGCTGCCTCCTCGGCACCGAGCAATGGGCGGATGACCGGGATCATCGCTGGCCCCGCCACCAGGCCACGAG
>JBAUAY010000325.1:0-11707 GCA_049676235.1 Streptosporangiaceae bacterium | reverse complement strand
AGGTCCTCGCCGAAGCCAAGGAACAGGAGCGCCAGGAGGAGTTCATCGCCTCCCGCGTCGCACTGGGCGAACCCCTGGACGGCCTGTTCCCCCTCAGCGACGCCCGCCGTCCCGACTACGAAGCCTGGCTCGCCCAGCAACCGCCCCCGCCGCCCCACGCAGAGGCGGCACGATGTTCCATCGAGCCGGCTATGACCGGCTCGATGGAACATCGAGCCGGCGGGCACGACCCCGGCCACGATACAGCTGATGTTGCTGGTACAGGTGACGCTCAGTGAGCACGCTACCTGGCCCGCCGCCAGGGCTGCCGAAAACGCTTGAGCACTTCATCGCCGGCCAACCCGCCGAAAGCGCGGACGGCGGTACCTTCGAGGTGGCCGATCCGGTGAGCAACCAGCCGTACGCCACCGTGGCGGCCGGCGGGGCCAAAGACGTGGAGCGGGCCGCCGCCGCCGCCGCCGCCGCGTTCACCGATGGACCGTGGCCGGACCTGCCCGCGCGGGCCAGGGCCGGGATCCTGAACCGGATCGCGGACGGCATCGAGGCCCGTGCCGCCCGGATCGCCGAACTCGAGACGTTCGACACCGGGCTGCCCGTCACGCAGGTCCGCGGCCAGGCGGCGCGGGCGGCGGAGAACTTCAGGTTCTTCGCCGACATGGCGGTGACGCTGCACGAAGACGCGTTCCGGTCGGGAACTTCGCAGTTCGGCTACGTGATCCGCAAGCCGGCCGGGGTGGCCGGCCTGATCACGCCGTGGAACACGCCGTTCATGCTGGAGACCTGGAAGCTCGCGCCCGCGCTGGCGGCAGGCTGCCCGGTGGTGCTCAAGCCGGCCGAGTGGACGCCGCTGTCGGCCAGCCTGCTGCCGGAGATCATGACCGAGGCCGGCCTGCCCGCCGGAGTGTTCAACCTGGTGCACGGCATCGGGGAGGTGGCGGGCGCGGCGCTGGTTACGCATTCGGGCGTGCCCCGCATCTCGTTTACCGGCGAGACCAGCACCGGGCGCGCGATCATGGCGGCGGCCGCGCCGCACCTCAAGGGCCTGTCGATGGAACTGGGCGGCAAGTCACCGTGCGTCATCTTCGCCGACGCCGACCTGGACCAGGCGATCGACAGCGCGCTGTTCGGCGTGTTCTCGCTGAACGGCGAGCGGTGCACGGCCGGATCCCGGATTTTGGCCGAACGGTCCATCTACGACGCCCTGGTCACGCGGCTTGCCTCCCGAGCCGAACGGATCCTGGTCGGCGATCCCGCCGACCCGCGGACCGAGATCGGCGCGCTAGTGCACCCGGAGCACTACGCGCGGGTGCTCTCCTACGTGCAAGCCGGGCGGGACGAAGGGGCCCGTCTGGTCGCCGGAGGACAACGCCCCTCGGGATTGGCAGCGCACCTGACGTCCGGGAACTACCTGGCCGCGACGGTGTTCGCCGACGTCGAGCCGTCGATGAGGATCTTCCGTGAGGAGATCTTCGGGCCGGTGGTGTGCGTCACCCCGTTCGGCGACGAGGCCGAGGCGGTGGCCCTGGCCAACGCGACCGACTACGGGCTGGCCGCCTACATCTGGACCGGCGACCTGGCCCGCGCGCACCGCGTCGCGCACGCGGTCGAGGCCGGTATGACCTGGGTCAACTCGCACAACGTGCGGGACCTGCGGACCCCGTTCGGCGGCGTGAAGGCCAGCGGGCTCGGCCGCGAAGGCGGCCCGCACAGCCTGGACTTCTACACTGAATCGCGCATCGTCCACATCCCGCTGGGGGACACCCACGTCCCCCGGTTCGGAGCGTGATCATGGAGCTTCCCCCGCCGCCCGACATCGTCCGGGCCGCCTACGCCGAGCTTGTCGTCACCGACCTTGGCGAAGCGCGGCGATTCTGGGTGGACCTGCTCGGCTTTGTGATCAGCTCCGCCTCTGACCATGCACTGTACCTGCGCGGCTACGACGAGCTCATCCACCACAACCTGATCCTGCGTGAAGGCCGCCAACCCGCGGCGGCCAGGCTCGCCTTCCGGGTCCGGACCGCGGCCGACCTGGACCTGGCCGAGGCGTTCTTCGCCGCCCTCGGCTCGCGGACGACCCGGGTGCTGGCCGGCGTCACGCCGGGCGTGGGGGAGGCGGTCCAGGCCGAGGACCCGCTCGGTTTCACCGTGGAGTTCTTCTTCGACGCCGAATACGCCGAGCGCCTGCAGCAGCGGTACGACCTGCGGCGCGGGGCCGAACCGGCCCGGCTCGACCACTTCAACATCGTGGTCCCCGACGTCCGGGCGGCGTACGATCACTACCGGTCGCTCGGCTTCGGCCTGTCCGAGACGATCGAGGACGCCCAGACGCTCTACGCCGCCTGGATGTTCCGCAAGCAGACCGTGCACGATGTGGCGTTCACCGGGGGAGAGGGGCCGCGCCTGCACCACCTGGGGTTCTTCGCCCACGAGTCGCATCAGGTGCTGCGGATCTGCGACATCCTGGGCTCGCTGCACAAAGAATCCCAAATCGAGCGAGGCCCCGGCCGGCACGGGGTGTCCAACGCCTTCTACGTGTACCTGCGGGACCCAGACGGGCACCGGGTGGAGATCTACACCAGCGACTACTTCACCGGCGACCCCGGCCATCCCGTGCTGCGCTGGTCGGTGCGCGACCCGCGGCGCCGGGATTTCTGGGGCCACGCGGTGATCCCGTCCTGGTACAGCGAGGCCACCGCCGTGCTCGACCTGGATGGCCGGCTGCGCCCGCTGCGGCCCGAAAGGCAGACCGCCGAGGTCACGGTGGGCGCGGACGGTTTTACCCGGTTATCTGCGTTGCCCGGTGAGCACCGCCACCGGCTGACCCGCTCGGCTCTGGACCCGCTCGGCTCTATGCCCGCTCGGCTCTATATCCGCTCGACTGGCAGGTCGCCGCCCGCCTCACGAGTGCGGAGCACCTTCTTGTCGAACTTGCCGACCGCCGTTTTCGGAATCTCGGCCACGAACGCCCAGTTCTCAGGCACCTGCCAGCGCGCCACCTGCCCGGCCAGAAACTCGGCGAGCTCCGCAGGCTCGGCCTTCATTCCCGGCCGCAGCACCACGCAGGCCAGCGGCCGCTCGCCCCAGCGCTTGTCCGGGATCCCGATCACCGCGGCCTCCAGCACGGCCGGGTGGGCCATCAGCTGGTTCTCCAGGTCGACCGAGGAGATCCACTCCCCGCCCGACTTGATCACGTCCTTGATGCGGTCGCTGATAAGGAAGAACCCGCGGTCGTCGAGCGTGCCCACGTCGCCCGTGCGCAGCCAGCCGTCGTGGAACTTCTCCGGCGCCGGGTCGTGATGATACGACCCGGTGACCCACGGCCCGCGGACCTCGATTTCGCCTTCCGACGTCCCGTCCCTGGGCAGTTCCTGGCCGTCCTTGCCGATGATGCGCATCTCGACCCCGTGAATGACCCGGCCGGAGCGCATCCGCCAGTCCAGGTCCTCCGGCGTACCTTCCTCCACTCCGGCGGGCGGCAGCGCGATACCGCCCACCGGGCTCATCTCGGTCATGCCCCAGCCCTGGACGATCCGCAGACCGTACCGTTCCTGGAATCGCTCGAGCATGACCCGGGGCGCGGCGGAGCCGCCGGAGGTGCCGATCCGCAGCGAGGACAGGTCGATCTCGTGGTCCTGCCCGTAGTCACCGATCGCGTTCCAGATGGTCGGCACCCCGGAGGTCACCGTGGACCGTTCGGTCGCGATGAACCTGGTCAGGTGCTCGGGCTGCAGGAAAGGGCCCGGCATGTGCAGCGTGGCGCCGGACAGGAACGCGGCGTAGGGCAAGCCCCACGCGTTGGCGTGGAACATCGGCACGATGGCCAGCGCCCGGTCCGCCTCGGTGATGCCGTGCACGGACGCGGCCATGACCGCCGTCGCGTGCAGGTAGGTGGAGCGGTGCGAATAGACGACGCCCTTCGGGTCCCCGGTGGTCCCGCTGGTGTAGCACATCAGCGCCGCGTCCCGCTCGTCGAGCTCGGGCCAGTCGTAGCCGGGCTCTTCGGCCGCCAGCAGCTCGTGGTAGCGCAGGACTGGCACCCTCCCTTTGAGGTCGCCGAGCGCCGAGGCACTCGCGTCGCTTGAAGGGCTCGTGCCGTTGACGATGAACGCCTCGACCGTGGGCAGCTCAGCGGAGATCTTGGCCAGCAGCGGGACGAGCGAGTCGTCCACGATGATGACCCGGTCCGCGGCGTGGTTGACGATCTGGGCCACCTGGGCGCCAGGCAGCCGGATGTTGAGCGTGTGCAGCACCGCGCCCATGCCGGGTACCCCGAAGTAGGCCTCCAGATGCTCCTGGTTGTTCCAGCAGAACGTGGCCACCGGATCGTTCGGCCCGATACCGAGCCGGGCCAGCGCCCGGGCCAGCCGCCCGGCGTTCTGCCCGACCTGGGCGTACGAAGCCCGGCGGGGGAGCGCGCCGGTCCAGGTGACGCATTCGCTCGCGCCGTACACCGAGGTGCCGTGCCGCATGATCGCGGGAATCGTGAGCGGGAATTCCTGCATGGTGCTGCGGATCATTAGGGCCCTCATCCTCGCTGGCAGCCGAACTTTCTCGGCGGTACGGTAAGACCGCACCGCGACCTACGTCAATTGTCCCGCGCCCCGTGTCGTGATAGAGAGCGAACCCAATGCCACGCCAGATTGTCCTCGCCTCGCGGCCGACCGGCTGGCCGACCGCCGCCAACTTCGCGCTGACCGAGGCGGACCAGTCCGACCTGGCCGACGGGCAGATCCGGGTGCGCAACCTGTTCATGTCCGTCGACCCGTACATGCGCGGCCGGATGAACGACGCAGAGTCTTATGTCCCGCCGTTCCGGCTGGGCCAGCCGCTGGAAGGCGGCGCGATCGGCACGGTCATCGAGTCCCGTTCGCCCGGGCTGACCGCGGGCGACCTGGTCCTGCACATGCTGGGCTGGCGGGACGAGGCGGTGCTGCCCGCCCGGCAGGCGCGGAAGATCGCCGTCGCGGCGGGCCTGTCCCCGTCGGCCTACCTGGGCGTGCTCGGCATGCCCACGCTGACCGCCTACGTGGGCCTGCTCGACATCGCTTCGCTGAAGGCGGACGACACGGTGTTCGTCTCCGGCGCGGCCGGCGCGGTGGGCAGCATGGCTGGCCAGATCGCAAAGCTCAAGGGCGCCGCCCGGGTGATCGGCAGCGCGGGCGGCGACGAGAAGGTCCGCTGGCTGCGCGAGATCGGCTTCGACGCCGCCTTCAACTACCGGGCGGGCTCTGTCGTCGAGCAGTTGCGCGCGGCCGCGCCCGGCGGCATCGACGTCTACTTCGACAACGTAGGCGCCGACCACCTGGACGCCGCCCTGGTGATTCTCAACCACCACGGCCGGGTGGCCATGTCCGGCGCGATCGCCCACTACAACGCCACCGAACCGCCCGTGGGCCCCAGCAACCTCGGCCTGGTCATCACCAAGCGGCTTACCCTGCGCGGCTTCATCGTCACCGACCACCAGCACCGGATGCCCGACATGATCGCCGACGTCAGCGCCTGGCTTCGCGACGGCAAGCTCTCCCACGCCGAAACCGTCGTCGACGGTCTCGAGCACGCCCCCGAGGCCTTCATCGACCTGCTCCACGGCGCCAACACCGGCAAGATGATCGTCCGCCTCTGACCGGGTCAGTACCGCACCCGGGTCTCGCTCTGATCACAGTTCACGCCTCACCGTCCCGGTCGCGAGTTCGCGCTCGATCATGGCGACCAGGTCCGGGCGGGCGCTCAGCCCCCACAGCACCTCAGGCGGGATGCCGAGCCGCCGGGCGGCCTCGGCTATGACGGGTCGCAGCATGTTCAGCGCTTGGGCTAGGCCCTCGTCCCGCGTATACGTCGGCGGCAGGTCGTCGAGGGAGAGCTCGGTCGGCCGGCCGAATGTCCCGTCTCGCCCGGGTAGCCAGGCCTCGCGCTCGGCGGCCGCCGCGATCGCCGAGCCGGCGTTCTCCAGGCTGGAGTCACCGAAGGACGCCAGCGCCGATCTCTCCACCACGCCAGCCACGAGCCGGCGGTTCGGGGCGAGCAGGACGTTCCAGACGTACTCCGAACGGGCGTGGCTGGGGTGGCGCAGCGCGAACTCCAGGCCGTCGATCTCCGCGCCGGGATCGAATCCGTCCAGGCCGCGTTCGTTCCGGCCGAACTCGACGGTGATCACCACGTAGCCAGCCTGGTTCGGCGTCCGCGCGCGGACCTCGACGGCCTGCCGCACGCCCATCCCGCGCAGCTGGACCAGCCACGGTCCGTACCGGTCGCCGGCGAACCAGGCGTCCGGGTTCGCTTCGAAGTAGACCTCGAGCTCCTTGGACCGCTGGTACAGCCCGGGCGGCGGCGTCAGGCGCTGCTCGCCGGTGGCGGCGTTCTCCCCGATGAGGAACGCGGTTCGCCGTAGCCGCTCGAGCAGTTCCCCCCGGCGGCCGCCCGCCGCCTCATCCAGCGCCCCCATCACGCAGTCCAGGTCAGCGTCGTGCTGGGCCATGTCCAGGTCATGGGCCGGGTCGAACTCCGCGATATCCATGCCGTCGTACCTGGGCAGGATGACCTGGAGAACCTCCGCCACCATGTCCGGCTGGGTGAGGTTCAGCGCCGCCAGGAACTGCCGGGCATCGGGGGCGTCCGCGATGGCGCGCCGTACCGTGGGCAGGCTGCTGGCGACCGGGCCTGGCAGGTACACCGCCGGGCGGTCCTGGGCGTCGAAGGGCGCGACGTGGCGGCCGTCTTCGAGCCGGATGATCGGCTTGGCCCGGGCCGGACCGGGTTGCTCACCGGCGGATCGGGGCGCCCGCCACATGGCAGAATCGCCGAACAGGAAGGCGTAGAAGCGCGTGATCCACTCATCGGTTTGCGCCTGGAGAAACTCGCGGGTCACTCGCGAGACCACATCCGAGGGCGTGATCTCGTCGATGCCGATCTCTTCGCGCAGGTAGCGCCACAGGACCGGCGTGAGCTGCTCGGTGATCGACTCGTCCGTGAACCAGACCGGCCGGTCCGCGCCGCACAGCGCGCCCAGCTGATCCGGGTCGAGGAGCTCGCGTACCTTCGCACCGCCGGCCAGCTCCAGGTCAACGGCCACGCCGTAGCCGCCGTCGGCCATCGGGATCAGCGCTTCGGCGATCAGTGCATCGCCGACCGAATCGAACAGCGGGCGGAACATGGAGCCCACAGGGAAGCGCACGGCGTCCAGCGGCAGCGTCTGCAGGGCGGCCACGGTGAGCAGACCGTCCTCACGCAGTTCCCGCAGGACGTCGGTGAGCAGCGCCGCGGTCTCGCGCACCAGCGCCTGGTTCGACGGGTCATGCCCGGGGATGTTGTCGCGCGCCGGCGTGGTCCGGTACGGGCCCTGGATCAGGAAACCGAGGAAAGTCTCCTTCTCGGTGGGGAAGAACACGGTCAGCGGCGACTCGGCCGCGGCGGCAATCCGGCCGCCGACCAGCCGGAACGCGATCTCGATCCGCTGCCCGGGGTGATCGGGGACCTGGCGGTGCCAGACCAGCCACTGGTCTCCGCGCCGGCCGCTACGGGAGAGCGTCACGCGGCGAGATGGGCCTGAGCGCTCCGCGATCGAGCGTTCAACGACCGACCCGGTGACCCCCGCACCCTCCACCCGCAGGTGTTCGATGTTCCTCAGGAACAGTAGGATCCGGGGCTGGAGCGCGTTCAGCGCCGCGGCTATCTCCCGGACGGCGACCGGGGCGGGCACGGTGTCGTGGTCGAAGGGGAAGACGAAGAGTGTCCCGGCGAAAGGCACCGGCTCCACCGGGAACGGCCGGACGTAGTTCTCGATCCGGAAGTGCTCGCCGCCGCTGTAGACCCGCGGGCTCTTCGTGTACGCATACACCGACTTGAAGCCGATGCCGAACTTCCCGATCGCGGTGAGGTCCCCGGATTTCCCGCTCTTGCCGACCCCGCAGACGCCGCGGACGTCGGCCTCCGTGAAGGGGCGCCCGTCGTGCCGCAGCTCCAGGCGGTCCTCGAAGAGCTCGAAGGCCAGCTCGGTCGCGCCGGCGTCCTCGGCGTTCTGGATCAGCTCGAAGATGAAGTGGGTGCGCTCGCTGTACAACTGCCCGAGCAGGTCGAGCACGGCGGTGTCCCAGCCGTACCTGGCGATGTTCTCCTCGCGGATGTTGGTGTAGTCAGCCGGCACCGCCGTCCTCCGCCCCTCGTCTGCGCCGAATCTACCGGCTCGCGCCGATCACCCGGAGAATGAGATCACATGGAGCTGATCATCATCGCGGTGGCCGCGGTCGTCGCCATCGTGGCGGTCGCGGCCATATCTGAGCGCATCGCGGTGGCGGCGCCGCTCAGCATGGTGGTGGTCGGCATCGCCCTGAGCTTCCTGCCCGGCCTGCCCAAGATCCAGGTCGATCCCGAATGGATCCTGGCGGGAGCGCTGCCGCCGCTGCTCTACGCGACGGCCGTGCACGTGCCCGCCCATGACTTCCGCCGTGACTTCAAGGCCATCGCCGGGCTGGCCGTCCCGCTCGTCGTCCTCACCACGATCTGCTGCGGGCTGCTGTTTCATGCGCTGCTGCCCGGTCTCGGGCTGGCGTTCGCGTTCGCGCTCGGCGCGGTCGTCAGCCCGACGGACGCGGTCGCCGCGACCTCGGTCGGCAGGCGGCTAGGGCTGCCGTCGCGCCTGCTGACCATCATCGAAGGCGAGGGACTGGTCAACGACGCTTCCTCGCTGGTCCTGCTCGGCTCGGCCGTCGCCGCGACCACCGGGACCGTGCACCTGTGGAAGGTCGGCCTGGATTTCCTGTACGCCGTCGCCGTGGCGATCGTCGTTGGCCTGGTGGTGGGGTACGCGAACATCCGGGTCAGGCCCCTGCTGAAGGACCCGGTTCTGAGCACGGCCGCCTCTTTCGTCATCCCGTTCCTGGCCTGGGTCCCGGCCGAGGAACTGGATGCCTCCGGGGTCCTGGCCGTGGTGGTGGCCGGGCTCGTCACCGGCCATCTGAGCCCGGGCGAGCTGCCGGCCAGGGACCGGCTGGCCGAGACGGTGAACTGGGAGACCGTGGCGTTCCTGCTGGAAAGCGGGATCTTCCTGCTCATGGGGCTGGAGCTCAAGACCCTGCTCGACGCCGACGCCGCGGCCGGGCTCAGCGTCGGCCAGGCGGTGGGGATCGGGCTGGCCGCGGCCGCGCTCACCCTGGCGCTCCGGATAATGTTCATCGGCCCGCTCGTCTCGGTGCTGCGTCGTGACGCCGGCCGGGCCGCCGCCGCCCGGCCGGAACTGGAGAAGATACACAGTCAGGTCACCGACCCGGAGGTGAGGCACCGGTACTCCGCGCGGCGCATGGAGCACCTCACGCAGCGCCTGGCCCGCACGATGGGCGACGTCGACTTCTTGGTGTCCGAGAGCTTCGGCTGGCGCGGCGGGGTGGTACTGGCCTGGTCAGGGATGCGCGGGGTGATCACCGTCGCGGCCGCGCAGTCGCTGCCGGACGATACCCCGTTCCGGCCGCAGGTCGTGCTCATCGCGTTCGTCGTGGCCGGGACCACGCTGCTGGCGCAGGGCCTGACGCTGCCACGCGTCATCCGGGCCCTCAAGATCCCCGGCGACGACCCCGCCGCCGACCGCGCCGAGTACGCCGACCTGCTTGCCGACCTGGCGGCGCAGGGCGAGACCGTGCTGGAGGATCCCGGCCTGGCCCGGCCGGACGGGCGCCCTTACGACGGCGATGTGCTCGACCGGGTCCGGGAGGCCGCGCTGGCCCGGGCCAGCTTCGCCGAGGCCGCCGAACCTGACACGGTGAGCCCGCGCGACCAGTACCGGAATCTCATGTTGCGGATCCTGGCCGCCGAACGCGCCGAGTTGCTGGTCGCCCGCTCCGCCGGCCGGTACCGGTCGCGGACCCTCACCCGCGCCCAGCGCGCACTCGACCTCATGGAAGCCACCCTCCAGCAGATTCCGGACCTCGCCGATCCGGAGTCATAGCCCACCCGATGGCCGGGCTGAGCGGCGCAGCAGGTACTCCCAGCCCGCCTGCATCTGGCGGTCGGACCAGACGTCGGCGCGCTTGGCCACGGTGTCCTGCTCGCCGCCCCAGCGCCGCAGCGGGCCCGCCGCCATCGCGGTCAGCTGGGTCCGGCAGGCCCGGTCGAGCAGCACGGCGGTCATGACCGCGGTCGGCGCATCGTGGCCGACGGCGACGATGCCGTGCTGCGGCATCAGGCAGGCCCGCGCCTCGCCCAGGACGCCGGCCAGCGCGGCGCCGAGGCTGCGGGTCTTGATCAGTCCGCCGGTCAGCGTGAAGCGGGGGATGTCGGGGTAGCAGAACAGCGATCCCGCGTGGTCGAGCGGGCGCAGCGGCACATCGAGCGCGGCGAACTCGTTGGCGGCCGGCGAGTGCGTGTGCACGACCGAACCCACGCCCGGCCGCGCCGCCATGATCTCGGTGTGGATCGGATACTCGATGTGCCGGGGCCCGACCCCGTCGTCCACCTCGCCGTCCAGGCTGACCAGGGCGACCCGGCTGGCGTCGATTTCCTCGAGCCCCCACCCGGCGCTCTTCATCCAGGCGCCCCGGCCGTCAGGGTCGCGGATGCTGGCGTGCCCCCACACCATGTCGCCCTGCCCGGCCGCCGCCAGCGCACGGGAGGCCTGGACGGCCAGCAGGACGGCGCCGCTGGCGCCTGCGGGCTGATAGCTCACGGCTCCCTTATACCCCGTCGGCCGCAGGGGCTTACCCTCGGATCCTGGGAGGCTGAGGTGGACATCCTGATCGTCGGCGGCGGCATCGGCGGGCTGACCGCCGCCCTGGCCCTGGCCCGCGACGGGTACCAGGTCCGGGTGCTGGAGAAGGCCGCGCAGTTCGCCGAGCTCGGGGCCGGCCTGCAGCTCGCCCCCAACGCCACCCGGATCCTGTCCCGGCTGGGCGTCCTGGACGGGGTGCTGGACGCCGGCGTGCGGCCCAGGCGGCTGCTGCTGCGCAGCGCCGTCACCGCCGACGAGCTGACCGCGCTCGACCTGGGGGAGCCGTTCGCCGCCCGGTACCAGGCACCGTACGTGGTCATGCACCGCAGTGACCTGCTCGCCATCTTGTACGGGGCCTGCCAGGCCGCGGGCGTCGAGCTCTGCCCGGACTCCGACGTCCGCGCCGTGAGCGACGGAGCCGACGCCGCCACCGCCGAATGTGCCGACGGCACCCGGCACGACGGCGCGGCCGTGATCGCGGCCGACGGCCTGCACTCCGTCGTCCGCCGGCTATTCACCGCCGACCAGCCCGTCTGCTCGGGCTTCGCCGCCTACCGCGGCACGGCCCGGATAGACCAGGTGACCGCGCGGTCCGGACTCGACGAGGTGGTGGCCTGGATCGGACCTGACCTGCACTTCGTGCAGTACCCGCTGCGCGCTGGGCAGATCTACAACCAGGTCGCGGTGTTCCGCAGCCCGAAGTACGCGGCCTGCCCGGGCCTTGCCGACGGTCAGTGGGGCGGCCCGGACGAGCTCGACGAGGCGTTCCAGACCTGTTGCCCGCAGGTGCGCGAGGCGACCGGGTTCTTGTGGCGGGACCGGTGGTGGCCGATGTACGACCGGGAGCCGCTGGCGGTCTGGACCCGCGGCCGGATCGCGCTGCTCGGCGACGCGGCTCACCCGATGCTGCAGTACCTGGCCCAGGGCGCCTGCCAGGCCGTCGAGGACGCCGACGCGCTGGCCCGCGCCCTGGCCGCCTGCCGCGGCCGGGAGCTGATCGGCCAGGCGCTGGCT
>JBAUAY010000324.1:0-8485 GCA_049676235.1 Streptosporangiaceae bacterium | reverse complement strand
GCGGCCGCCGGCAATGGCCAGCGAGCCGCCGACCTGCTCCGCGAGCACCTCGCTGCCGTCGGCTGCGACCCTCTCGCCTTCCGGATCGTCACCCAGACGCGACAGCCAGCGGGGACAGACGACGACTTCGAGAACCTCGCAGGCCAACTCCCAGCTTGCCACCCAACCCGATGGCCGAGCTCTCCATGACCGCCCTGACCGGCGCCATCCTCGTGACCGGAATCGCGCTGACCGCGCTGCTCTTCGCTCTCGGTGTTCGCCGGCTGCCCGGTCTACAACTTTCCCTGCCGCGGACCCTTATCGCCGGAGTCATCGCTTATTTGCTCGTCTCCCCGATCATCAACGCCATTGCTCGTCCGGGGAAGATCTCATGACCAGCACCCGCGCACCGTGTCAGATGCCAGACACACAACGATCACGAACGGAAGTAACGATCATGAACAGCTGGACATCGGCAGAATGGGACGCGGTTGCAGAACGTTCCCTGACACACGACCCGGCGCGGCCCGCACCCGTCCCCGCACCCGCGGGCACAGTCGGTCTCGCCATCGCGCTGGCCCTGGTCGGTGCGGCATGAGCCGGCAAACGCAAATACAGACCAGGCCACGGCCACGCCCGGCGCCGGAGCCTCCGGCTGACGCGCCGACCGTCAGCGTCAGTATCGCGCGAACCTGGTTCGCGGACACGGATTCCTGACCGCTGGCCGTCGTGCCGCGCCCGCCACTGTGCGGGCCGACGCGGCAGGGAACGATCAGCAACCGAGATCTTCAAGATCACCCCGGAGATCGCGGAGTACCAGCAGCGCTTTTCCCGGCCGATCAGCCACCGCGTCCCCTTCTGCGGCGTCGGCCGGGCATTCCAGCTCGATCTGCACGCCAGTTACTGCCCGGTGCTGCGCCAGTGGCGACGTTCAGATGAGCTAATCTGCCGCGCCGATTGTCCGTGGCCATGAGACTTGGCCGTTGACACCGATGAACCGGCGGGCGTGCTCGAGACTGCCAGATGTTCGCGCCGGGGGCGCTATGCGGTTGCTGTCATGCCGCCAGGTCGATGCTGGCCTACCATAGCCGGGCGGCGGCTGTGGTGTCGTAGGCGGCGTCGCTGGAGGTCTTGGGCTTGCGGTTGACGAAATACTGGCCGGTGATGCCCTCGACCTCGGGTGAGGAGGCGAGGTAGATCGGTGTGGCCGCGCCCTGCGCCGGGGTCTTCATGAACAGGCGCGCCACGCGGATCATGACGGCGAAGTACCGGCACCATTTCAGCCACACCTGGCTGGACCGCGGCGGTCCCGAGGGGGACCTGATGGAGCTGAACGGCTGGACCTCCCCGCAGATGCTGCGCCGTTACGGCGCCAGCGCCCGCAGCGCCCGGGCCCGTCGCACCTACGACCGCATCATGGACACCGCCCCATAACACCAGCCGGGACCGCGCCCGGTCGCCTTCGATCCGGCGCCTGAGCATGCTTGCCGGATTGGCGCGTCCCATCTCGGCCAGATAGGCCCTATGCCTCACTGGCGCTTACGCGAGGTAGTCGTGGGCGAGGCGGATGGCGATCGACCCGTCGCCGACGGCTGATGCCACGCGCTTCACCGAGCCGTGCCGGACGTCGCCGACGGCGAACACACCGGGTGTGCTGGTTTCGAGCAGGTAGGGTTCCCGTTGCTGGGTCCAGCGTTCAGCGAGGTCCGGACCGGTCAGGATGAAGCCCCATGGGTCGCGCCCGACCGCGTCGGGCAGCCAGTCGGTGAAGGGCCGCGCGCCGATCAGGACGAACAGCCCGTCGGCTGGCTCTGTCTCGGTATCGCCGGTGTCCCGGTGCCGGAGGCTGAGCTGCTCCAGGCGTCCATCGCCGCCGCCGCCCGCGACCTCGGTACGGTAGCGGACGTCGATGTTGGGCGCGGCTTGGATCTCGCGGATCAGGTACTGGGACATGCTCGCGGCCAGGGACGCCGAGCGGATGAGGATCGTGACCTGCCGCGCATACGTCGACATGTGCAGGGCCGCCTGCCCGGCCGAGTTACCGCCGCCGACCACGAAGGCCCGTTTCCCGGCCAGCGCCCGGGCCTCTGTCGTCGCGGCTCCGTAGAACACGCCGGCCCCTGCCAGCGATTCCAGCCCGGGAGTTGCGAGCCGCCGGTAGGACACGCCGGTCGCGATGACCACGGCGCGGCTGGTGACCGCGCTTCCGTCGGCGAGCGCGACGACGCGCAGATCACCGTCGATGGCCAGCGAGGTGGCCGGGTTGCCGTAGACGAACTGCGTTCCGAACATCCAGGCCTGCTCATAAGCCCGCCCGGCTAGTTCCGCGCCGCTTATCCCGCGGGGGAACCCGAGATAGTTCCTGATCAGCGAGCTCGTCCCGGCCTGCCCGCCGAAGGCCTCCCGCTCCGGCAATGCCGTGCGCAGCCCCTCCGAAGCCCCGTACACCGCGGCGGCCAGGCCGGCCGGCCCGGCTCCCACGATGACCACGTCGTACGTCGTCTCGGCCGGCCGGGTATTCACCCCCAGCGCCTCGGCGACCTGGGCGTTCGCGGGGTCGGCCAGCACCACCCCGGTGTGGAGCGTGACCACGGGCCCGGAGGACGGGGGCAGGCCGAGCCGTTGCAAGGCCGCGCGGCCCTCCTCTGAGTCAGCGCGGTGGAATCCGAACGGGATGCTGTTACGGGTCAGCAGGTCGCAGATCTCGTGAACCCGGGCCGACGGCTCCGTCCCGATCACGGTAACCGCCGCGAACTGGCCGCCCTGCTGGCGCCACCACTGCTCGAGCGACTCGGTGATAGCCCGGTGGAACTGCTCATCCGGCGACCACACGGGCTTGGGCAGGTAGAAGTCGATCTGCCCCAGCGCTGCCGCCTCGACGATGGCCGCCACGGCCGACTGGTCACCCCAGGAGATCAGCAGGCCGCGCCGGGCGGTGGGCTGCAGCTCACGCACCCGTGCCAGGAACTGCGCGCCGGTCCTGCCTGGCATCCACTGATCAGCCAGGACCAGCGGCACGCCGGCGCCCTCAACCCGAAGCTGTTCCAGCCCGGCCAGCGCCCCCTCCGGCGACGCGCTGGACATGATCCGGTAATCCGCCCCGTACCGGCCTTCCAGCTCCCGCGCCAGGCCCTGGCGGCTAGCGTCCTCGTCATCGACAACCACGACGACAGGTCTGGCCACGACGGCCATCCTAGGCCACCGCGACCCTGCGGGCCGCGACCGCGGCGGCCCGCCAGGGCAGGCGAGCAGGTCGCCGGTCCTTTGCACGCGCGCCTTTAGAGCGTTTGGGCCGGCGGTGCTTCTGCGGGGATGGCGTCGATCCGGGTGGTGTCTGGGATGGTGAGGGCGAAGTCGGCGCCGAACGCCGCTGCCGGGCTGAACGCTCCGCGCAGGGATCGGGTGAGGGTTTCTTCTACGGCGCGGATGCTGGCGGCAACGGTGAAGGCGTAGGACTCGCCGGTTTGCAGCCATGCCTGGGTGTCGCCGCCGTCGGGTCCGATGGCTCGCGCCCACCCGAATGACCGGTAAATCGGGGGCCTGGCAGCCTCTGGATCTGGGGCCTGGGGATCGAGGGCGGCGGGATCGGCTGGTACGCGGGAGTACGCGGTGACGTCAGGGGCCCCGGTGGCTTGGAAAGCCGCTTCCAGGTCACCAGTGGGGAAGGGCATGACGCGGCATGGTCCGTCGGGGAGGGGGATCGCTGTGATTCCTGAGCCGAGCGGGCAAGGATGCAGGCGGCCGGCTTGGCGGGTCCAGCCTCCGTAGGGGAGGTTCTCTCGCACGGATGCCGCGATGCCGGGGCCTTGCCGGGCGGCGGCGGCCCGGGTGGCGACTTCGAGGTGCTGCGCGCCGCCGACTGCGTCGCTGACGTACCGGGCCAGGCAGTTGGTGGCAACGACGCCGAACCCGGCACCGGGCATGATCGTGACGCCAGCTCGCTGCGCGCGCTGATCCAGGTCGTAGAGAGCGAGGAACACCTGCAGCTCGTTGCCGATGTCGATGTAATGCGCTCCTGCGGCCAGGCAGGCTTCGGCGAGCGGGGCCGCGGTGCGCACGAACGGCCCGGCGGCATTAAGTACCAGCTCCACGCCGTCCAGCGCAGCGGACAGCGCGGCCGGGTCATCCAGCCTCACAGTCCGGTGCGGCAAGTCGAGGCGCTCGGCCAGGGCGGCGACGGCCGCCGCGTTCCGGCCTGCGAGCATGGGCTGGTGACCGCGCTGTCGTGCGTGCTGTGCGATCAGGGCGCCGGTGTAGCCAGCGGCGCCGTAGAGCATCCAAGACTGTGCCCCGCTCATGGCTGCTCCTGTCCTGGCTGCTGCTCGGCGCTGGCGTCTGGCTGGTACAGCCAGCCCGTGCACGGTGATTCCTCGCTGCCGAATGTGACGTCCTGTCGCATCCCTAGCTCCCTCTGCTCAGGGCTTTGGTGACATCGGCTCTGGCAGGTGCCCTGAGCGCAGGCCCTGGAATCCGACGTCATGTCATGTGCTTGCGGGCTGGCTGGCACGGATTCCTATCAGGAGGTCCCGGAACTTGCCGGGTTCCTCCAGATGTGGCGTGTGGGCTGAGTTCTCGAACCACACCAGGCGCTTGCCCGGTGCTTGCAGGGAGTCCGCGTACCGTTCTGCTGCTCCGCCAGGCGCCACCTGGTCGTGGCGGCCTTGCACCATGACGACGGGCACCTCCAGGCGGGGCAGGGTGCGGGCCAGGTTCATGGTCGCGAGCTCGGGCAGCAGCGCGGCCTGTGTCGCGCTGATACCGCGGACGGTACGTACGATGTCGGCGGCCGAATAGTCCGGCGAGCGCACCAGGCTGGCGATCAGCCCGCGCGCCAGGGTGGCGTAGGTTTCGCTGGTCGTGACTCCGCCGAAGTTGGTAGCCCAGCGGACCCGGGTGGTGAACTGTTTCGCGGTCAGGTGCGGTGGCGGGCCGATGGCCTCGAGCTGCCGGGTCGCGCGCCGGTTGCCGCGCTGGCGGGCTGCGGCGAGCGCGAAGTCGTAAGCAGCGTTGGCGGCGGCGGTACCGTCGATGTCCATTCCGACCGCCACCAGCGTCGCGACGAGGTCCGGGCGCTGCGCGGCGGCGTGCGCCCCGAGGGTCGCTCCGAAAGAGAATCCGGCGACATATGTCTTCCCGCCGAATCGGTCCCGGAGGAAATCCAGGAGCGACACGGTGTCGCCTGCCATCCGTTCCACGCTGATGCTGTCCCGGTCCTTCATTCTGCGCAGTGAGCGGCCGCAGCCGCGCTGGTCCCAGTAGATGACCGTGAAGGCCTGCTCCAGGCTGAGGAGGTGATCAAAGCGGCGCGTTTCGTTGATCATCGACAGGCCGGGACCTTGCTGGATCAGCAGGAGCACCGGGTTGGCGGCATCGGCCCCGCGAACCCGGATCCACTGCGTGGTGCCGCCGGCCGGGATCGCCTCAAGCGAATCGATCGCCATCTTCGTGCCCTGCACTACGCACTCGCCAGCGTCGGAGCCTGGCCGGTGGCCTGGGCCAGGCGGTCAGCCGCGCCCGGGTCATGCGCGGGCAGGATCACCAGCCCCGGATACTGCTGGCGCATCTTGTTCATCATGGCGGTGGCTTCGCGCAGGCGGCGCCGGTTGCCGACTCCGGGCACGTGGCCGACCTCGAGCAGGTGCGCGTCATAGGTCACGTCACCGACCATGATCAGCGGCGGGCGGCCCGGCCGACGCACTAGCAGCGACATCGAGCCGGGCGTGTGCCCGGGGGTGGGGAGCAGGACCAGGCTGCCGTCACCGAACACGTCGTGACACGACCGGAACGGGGCAAGGCCGGGATCGCCGGCGGGTTCTGCCGTGATCTTGCGCCAGCGCAGGCCGGGCAGGTCGATATGGCGGCGCATCAGACCCCGCATCTCGGGCAGCGGAGCGGACAAGGTGTCCCACTCGGCCTGGCTTACGACGATGTCAGCTTGGCTCAGCTCGGCGAGGCCGCCGATGTGGTCCTGGTGGAGGTGGGAAATAACCGCGGTCCGGACGTCGCTAACGGCGTAGCCGAGCCGGTCCAGCCCGGCGCTGAGGGTCTCCTGCGGGCCGATCTCGAACCGGGCGAGGCGGTCGTACAGCACCCCTGTCACTCCGCCGGGGAAATAACCGGGATCGGTGACCGAGGCCCGGTCCTGCCCGGTATCGAACAGCACCAGGCCGTCGCGGTGCTCGATCACATACGCGTTGATGGGCCGGGGCCCGGTCCAGCTCCGCGAGGAGGTCAGCCACACATAGGTCGGGCGCCAGGTTGACGCCAAGTGGTCGGGGCGGATCTGCACCTGGCCGGTGCTCACCACCGACACCTGGCGGATCGGGTCGGTCACGTTCATCTCAGTGTTCCTCCGGTCCGAAGGCCGTTGGCCCTCCGTGGCGTGCTAGGCCGGTCTTAGGTCACCGCCGCCAGCCAGTGGCTGGGTAGTTTTCTGGTGGCCTCAGCCAGTTGTTCAGGTCCGGCTGTCCCAGCGGTCGTAGTAGGGGCGTATGCCGAAGACCTTCGCCAGTGCCCATAGGGGCGGGAGCATGAGGTTCTGGGCCCAGATCGGTGGTGAGGTGACCCGGCTTTCGTGGCGGAAGTGCCAGAAGGTGGCACCGAGCTGGAGCGGGTTCTTGGGCGCGCCCCTGGGCGTGGTCTTGCCGTCGGCCACCAGGCCGGCGACAGCTTCGTGAAACTCCTTGGCGTGCAGTGCCGGGCGCAGTTCGACGACGCCCTCGATCTCGCCGGGCCCGGGGTTTCCCTCGGAGTGGGAGACGCCGGCGGGGACGACGATGGTCTCACCCGCTGCAGCGATGCGTTGCTCGCCGTTGAGGGTGAAGTGGGCTTCGCCCGCGACGATGGTGAAGCGCTCTTCCTGATGGGGGTGGATGTGCTCGGTGATCACGCCGCCGGGCACGCTGCGCCAGTTGAAGCGGACGAGGTGCCCGTGGTTGTCCTCGGCGATGGCGGTGTATTCGATCCACTCGCCGGTGGCGGGGTTGAAGAAGGGCCGGAAACCGGTCACGGGCCGGTCAGCCAGAGACATGATCATCGGGCCTTCCGCTGAGCCGCGCCGAGCCGGGCGCGGGGGCACGCCGGATACCCGCGAGGTCGTGGAAGCCGGTTGCGGCAGTGCCCAGGAGCAGGACGCCGGCGGCGATGCCCGTGGTCACGGCGAGCGCCGAGCCCGACATGGTGGCGACGAGAATGACTGGCCCGGCGGTCAGCGCCCATCCAACGACGCGGTAGCGGCGGATATGGACCAGGTGGTCGAGCCAGAGCAGCAGCGGCCCGATTGTGATCACGATGGACGGCAGGACCCAGTCGGAGCGGCCGGCAGCGATGACGATGACGGGCAACACGAACGCTGCAACCAGTTCGATGATGGTGGCGAGGGTCACTGACCGCTCGATCCGCCTCGCTTCCGGGCCGGCTGGCCGGGGGGCGGTGCCGGCGGTGACCCTGATGGCGTAGGTGAACACGCCGATCACGGCGACGCCGGACACGGCGAGCAGCACGTCTCCGGTGCGGCCGCCGATGGCCAGGCTCGCCCGCGCCAGCCAGAAGGCGGCGAAGGCAGCCTGAATGAGGCCGCCGATCCGCCGCACCCGCCGCGACCATGCCGCGGCCGGGGTCAGGTCAGGGGCCTTGATGGCCTCCTGCTGGGTTGTGCTCGTGATGGGCTGGGCTGGCATGGCGTTGATCGCCTCCGGTTTGGTGGTCATGGCGTGCCGGGCCGGGTCTTGTACCAGGCGAGGGTGGCGGCGATGGCGTCGGCCAGTGGGGTGCCGGCGGCCCCGAACGCGGCCCGGTACTTGCTGGTGTCCAGGACGAAGGGCTGGCCGAACTGGTAGTAGGTCTCGGTCAGTTCCCGGAGCATCGGGTTGACCAGGCCCAGGGCGCGCACGGCCAGTTTGGGTAGCGACCGGATCCCGACGGGATGCCCGACCTGGCCGGCCACCAGGTCTAGCAGCGCCCGGGTGGTGCCGGTCGCCGGGCCGGGCAGGTGCCACACCTCGCCCACTGCGCGGGCGTCGGTGCCCAGGGTGGCCAGGCCGGCGGCGATGTCGGGGACGTAGCTGTAGGTGTGCGGCAGGGCGGGGTTGCCGATGAAGTCGGCGCGTCGGCCGGCCAGGGCGTTACCGAAGACCCGCTCGCCGAGCGTGGACCCTGCTGTGACGCCGGGGCCGAAGAAGTCCGAGGCCCGCCCGATGGCGATGCGGACCCGGCCGGCCGTGGCGGCGTCCAGCAGCTCGGCGGTCATGGCCGCCCGGGCCCGCCCCTTGACGCCGGTGGCGGCGAGCGGGAGGTTCTCCGTCATCGGCTTGCCCCCGGTGGGGCCGTAGCCGTACAGGTTCTCGAGGCTTACCAGCAGCGCGCCGTTGCATTCGGCGGCGGCCAGCATCCCCCGCTGCAGCGGCGGGAAGCGCTCGGGCCACTGGTTGTACGGCGCGTTCAGGCACTGGTAGATGACCGATGCGCCCTTGGCCGCGTCGGCGGCGGCTTCGGGGTCGGCGGCATC
>JBAUAY010000323.1:0-3588 GCA_049676235.1 Streptosporangiaceae bacterium | reverse complement strand
GTCTGGGAGGGCGGCCAGCCCCTCCCCAGGGGGGCCTGGGGGGACGGGCAGTCCCCCCAGAAGCAGGGGGGGTCTGGGGGGGATCGCTCCCCCCGAGATAACAGAGCGCCGCCCGCGCGATCATGGCGCCGGTCAGCGCGATCAGGAAGCTGAGCAGCGGCGCGCCGCCCACCGCGACCCAGCGGACGTCCGGCGCGACCGACTGGCTCATCGCCAGCCGGCCCCAGGGAAAGGCGTAAGGCCACCGGTCCCGCACCGCCTCGACGCATACCCACCAGCCCGCCACCGCGGCCGGCCAGTAGGGAAGGCGGAGCAGCAGTCGCTGGCCGATGGCGAACACCGCGAAGATGACCGCCAGCGCCCCGGCCAGCGCGAACCACACGTACCAGGCCTCGTTGGCCAGCCAGGACAGCAGCGGCACGAACAGTGCGAGGCCGAACGCCAGCCCGCACCCGAACGAGGCCCGCAGGCTCCGCCCGGTCAGCGCGACGACGAGCAGCGCCGGGCCGAGCACCGCCAACGGCCAGACGCCGACCGGCGGGAAGGAGGCATACAAGGCCAGGCCGCCCGCGACGGAGATGAGCAGCGCCCAGCGGGTGCCGAACCCGCCGAAATCCCCGGCGCCGCCCGTCCGCGCGCCGGAGGCGGGGACAGCCTGGGCGGAGATCACCGCGTTTCCACGCTCCCTCGCCCCCTCTGGCTCGCTCACGCTGGCAGCCTAACCGGCCGGCTGTGCGCTCGTCACGCCAGCTGAGTCTGGCCCTGCCTGGACGTATAGCCTCCGAGCAGCCCGAAATGCTCTGCCGCCCAAAATACTTCTGCAGCCCAAATACCCTGCCGCCCAAAATACCCTGGGTCAAGCAAACGGCCTTACCTGGTCTGAGCGAGGGAGCTGGAGTTGAGTAGGCGCGGGTGGCTGCTGTTCGCCGCGATGAGCGTGATCTGGGGAATCCCCTACCTGCTCATCAAGGTGGCGGACGGCGGCGTCTCGGTGCCGGTGCTGGTCTTCACCCGGGTCGCGCTCGGCTCGCTGCTGCTGCTGCCCGTGGCCATCCGCGGCGGCTATCTCGGCACGCTGAAGGGGCACGCCCGCTGGCTGGCCGCGTTTACCCTGGCCGAGATCGTCGGGCCGTTCGCGCTGCTCTCCAACGCCGAACGGCGCCTGCCCAGCTCCACCAGCGGCCTGCTCATCGCGGCGGTGCCCATTTTCAGCGCGCTGCTGGCCTGGCTGACCCGCAGCAGCGACCGGCTGGCGTTGATCCGCTGGGTGGGGCTGGCGATCGGGCTGGGCGGCGTCGCCGTACTGGCCGGCCCGAGCGCGGGCAACGGTGACACGCTGCCGGTCATCGAGGTGCTGCTCACCGCGCTCGGCTACTCGATCGGGCCGCTGATCGCCAACCGCAAGCTGGCCGACCTGCCGCCGGTCGCGGTCAATACGGTCTGCCTGGGCGCGGCCGCGATCATCTACGCCCCGTTCGCCGCGCTGACCTGGCCGCGCTCGGTGCCGTCGGTCCAGGTGCTCGCGGCGCTGGCCGCGCTCGGGGTGATCTGCACCGCAGCCGCCTTCCTGATCTTCTTCCGGCTGATCGCCGAGGTCGGCCCGGCTCGCGCCACCGTCATCACCTACGTCAACCCGGCCGTCGCGGTAGCGCTCGGCGTCACCGTCCTGGGCGAGCAGCTGACCCCGGCCATGGGCGCGGCGTTCATACTGATCCTTGGCGGCTCCGTGCTGGCTACGCGCCCAGGTGCGAGCCAGAAAACCGGGAGCGCGCCGGCGCCAGTGGGGCATGAGGTGGCGGAGGATGGTGACAGTCGGCCCGTTCGGACTAATTTAAGTGCTTAATGATCCCGAACGGTCCGGGTGCACGCCACGGGCATGATCAGCGGGTTTCCCGGGGAAGGGCTTATGAGCGAGACAGCCGTGCCGCAGGCAGCGAGCCCGGGTCTGCGGCTGTCCAGCGCGCGGGGCCGGTGGGTGGTGACCACCACCGTGCTCGGCTCGGGCATGGCCGCCCTCGACGCGACCGTGGTGGGCATCGCGCTGCCGTCCATCGGGCGGGATTTCCACGCTGGCGTGTCCAGCCTGCAATGGGTGGTGGACGCCTACACGCTGACCCTGGCCGGGTTGCTGCTGCTCGGCGGGACGCTCGGGGACAGCTACGGGCGGCGGAAGATGTTCGTCGTCGGCACCGTCTGGTTCGCGATCGCGTCGCTGCTGTGCGGGCTAGCCCCGAACGTCGCGGTGCTCATCGTGGCCCGCGCGCTGCAGGGCGTGGGCGGGGCGCTGCTGACCCCGGGCAGCCTGGCCATCCTGCAGGCGTCCTTCGCCGAAGAGGACCGGGCCGGCGCGATCGGCGCCTGGTCCGGGCTTGGCGGCGTCGCGACCGCCGCCGGACCGTTTCTAGGCGGGTGGCTGATCAGCGCGGTGTCGTGGCGGCTGGTGTTCTTCATCAACCTGCCGCTGGCGGTGGCGGTCGTGGTCATCGCCGCCCGGCACGTGCCCGAGACCAAGTCGCCGGGTCCGGTGCCGCGGTTGGACATCAAGGGTGCCGTCTGCATCAGCGGCGCGCTGGCCGGGATCACCTACGGGCTGATCGCGGCGTCTTCGTACGGGTGGGGATCGGTGTCCGTGCTGGTGCCGCTGGCCGCGGGGGCGATCCTGCTCGGCCTGTTCATCCTGGTCGAGGCGCGGGAGTCGGAGCCCATGCTGCCGCTCAGGCTGTTCGCGTCCCGGCAGTTCTCCGCGGCCAACGCCGTGACGTTCGTCGTCTACGCGGCCCTGGGCGGGCTGCTGTTCCTGGTTCCCACCGTGCTGCAGGTGGTCCACGGTTACAGTCCGCTGGAGTCAGGCACGGCCCTGCTGCCGGTGACCGTCATCATGCTCGCGCTCTCCGCCCGGTCCGGGAGGCTCGCCGCCAGGATCGGGCCGCGGCTGCAGATGTCCGTGGGGCCGCTGGTGATCGCCGCGTCGCTGCTGTTGTTCGCCAGGCTCGGGGGATCGGGCGACTACTTGACCGCGGTGCTGCCCGCGGCGGTGGTGTTCGGGTTCGGAGTGGCGATCATGGTCGCGCCGCTGACCGCGACCGCCCTGGCCGCGGCCCCGGCGGACCACGCGGGCGTCGCCTCGGCGGTCAACAACGACGTGGCCCGGGCGGCCGGGCTGATCGCGGTGGCGGTGCTGCCGGCCCTGGCGGGCATCACCGGGGAAAGCTACCTGCACCCGGCCGCGCTCGCCCACGGCTTCAAGATGGCGGCGCTGATCGCGGCGGTGTTCTGCGCCGCTGGGGGCGTGCTGGCCGCGGTCACCATCCGCAACCCCAGCCGGGCCGAGTCTGCCGAGACGACGCCACAGGAGTTCTCCTGCAGCCTGGAAGCCCCGCCCCTTCGTGATCAGGCGCTGCGTAGCCTGGAACCAGCCAACGTCACCAACGTAGGGGATAAAGAATGACTGCTGAGACGGCTGAGACGCACGTTACGGCGGATGCTGACGCACTCGGAGCAGTGCAAGCGGCCGCGCGGGCGGCCCGCGCCGCGTCTGCCGACCTGGCCGACGTCCCCGACCAGCGTCTCGACGACGCGCTGCGGGGG
>JBAUAY010000322.1:0-6349 GCA_049676235.1 Streptosporangiaceae bacterium | reverse complement strand
ATCCTGGAGTCTCCTCAGGCTCACTGGGACGCTGACGTCGCGGAGGTTCCCGAGATCCTGGAGTCTCCTCAGGCTCACTGGGACGCTGACGTCGCGGAGGTTCCCGAAACCCTGGAATCTCCTCAGGCCCGCTGGGACGCCGACATCGCGGAGGCTCCCGAGACCGCAGATACTCCAGTCGTCGCCGACTCTGCGGAGCCTCCCCAGACTCCCAACCATCCTCGGACCCCGCTGGTCCTCAGGGCTTCACCGGCCAAGACTCCTCCGGCCCCCGGGCCTGACAACGTGACCCAGCCCTCCGAGACCCTCCAAGATCCAGAAGCGCATGAGGTGACCCAGCCCTCCGAGACCCTGGCTCCGCACGAACCGCATGGTCCGCAGGGGTCCTTCAACACCCACGACTGGTGGGCCGAACAAGAGCAGGCCGCACGCGAAGAGGCAGCGCGCCGGGCCGCCGGGCCGTCCGGCGCGACCGGAGACGACTCCCCGGCCGCGGCCGAGGAGCAGGGCTAGTGAGCGATCAGCCGACGCCCGGCAGTGCCCCGCCGCCCGCGCAGGAAATGGGTGCCGCTGAGGGTCCTGACGGCAGGCTGCGCTGCCCCTGGGGGCTGAGCGCTCCGGAGTACCTCGCCTATCACGACGAGGAGTGGGGCCGCCCGGTGCACGGCGACACGGCGATCTTCGAGCGGCTCTGCCTCGAGGGCTTCCAGTCCGGGTTGTCCTGGCTGACCATCTTGCGCAAACGGGACAACTTCCGGGCCGCCTTCGCCGGATTCGATGCCTCGGCGGTCGCGGCCTTCGGAGCGGAGGACGTAGCCCGGCTGATGGCCGACCCCGGCATCGTCAGGAACCGGGCGAAGATCAACGCGGTGATCACCAACGCGCGGGCTGCGCTGGACCTGACCGACGGGCTGACCGCGCTGGTCTGGAAGTACGCGGGCGAGCCAAGCCGGGCGCCGCGCACGCTGGCCGAGGTGCCGGCGACCACGCCGGCGTCCAAGGCGCTCAGCGCCGAGCTCAAGCGGCATGGCTTCACGTTCACCGGCCCGGTGACCGCCTATGCCACCATGCAGGCCTGCGGCATCGTCAACGACCACCTGGCCGCCTGCTTCTGCCGCGATCTCTACGGGAGCTGACGGCCTAGAGTGTCCGCCGGGCCGTGCGGCCCCAGTCAGCCGACGGCGGCGGCCATCCGGTCCACGATGTCGGCCAGCAGGGCGCTGCTGGTGCCGATCGTCACCCGGACGAAGCCGTCGCCCGGCGGACCGAAGTTGAGCCCCCGGCCGACGGCTACCCGGCCGCGGTCCAGGAACACCTCGGCTGGCTCCGGGCCCAGGCCCAGCCGGGCGCAGTCGACCCAGGCCAGGAAGCTGGCCTCGGGCGGGAGGTAACCGGCCTCAGGCAGCCGCTGCCTGAGCAGCCTGCCGAACTCCGTCCGGGCGTGGTCGAGCTGCGCGACCAGTGCGTCCAGCCATTCGTCGCCCGCGCTCCACGCGGCCAGCGAGCCGAGCACGCCGAACAGCCCGGCCCCGAACTGGCACGAGGACGGCAGCCGGGTGAGCAGCCGCTGCCCGGACACCGAGCCGGCCACCGCGACCGCGCCCTTGAGGCCGGCGATGTTGAACGCCTTGGACGCCGAGGCCAGCGTCACTCCTTGCTCAGCCGCCGCGCCGCCCAGTGAGACGAACGGCGTGTGACGCGCGCCGGGCAGGGTGAGTGAGGCATGGATCTCGTCGGATAGCACCAAGACGCCGTACTGTTCCGCTAGCGACGCGATACGGCTGAGATCGGCCGCGCTGAACACGCGCCCGGTCGGGTTGTGCGGATTGCAGAGCAGGTAGCCGCGGGCGCCGGCGGCGAACGCCGTCTCGAGCCCGGCGAAGTCGAGTTCCCACCCGGCGTCCACCCGGATCAGCGGCACTTCCACCACCCGCCGGTGCGCGCCGGTGATGTGCTCGAAGAACGGCGGGTACACCGGCGTGTTGATCACCACGCCGTCGTCTGGCTCGGTGGCGAGCCGGAGGATGACGTCGACTCCGGCCATCACGTCGGGCACCAGGTGGACTCGGCCGGGATCGACCGTCCACCCGTGCCTGGTCTCGGCGAACCTGGCGAACGTCTCGCCAAGGCCGGCCGGCATGGCGTACCCGCAGTCGCTGAGGTCGATGGCGGCGCGCAGCGCCGCCAGCACCGGTTCCGCGAGGTCGTAGTCCATTTCCGCGACGAACGCGGGCAGCACGTCAGGCGGGTAAGCCCGCCATTTCTCGCTCCGCCTGCGCTGCAGCCGGCCCAGGTCAAGGTCCTCGAATCCATTGCGCATGGGCCAAGCCTACGTAGGCCGGGTGAGGCTGTACGGACCGCGCCGGGCCGCTAACCCGCATAATAGGCCGAACGGACCTAACGGGAGGTCACCAGGAAGGCGGGCAGCCATGAGCGGCGACGTGATCGTCACGATCACGCTCAACGCGGCGCTGCACGTGGACTATACGACGGACGATCTGGCCGCCGAAGGCATTACCCCGGTCTCCCGGCCCAGCTACCGGGCCGGCGGCCGCGGCGTGACCGTGGCCAGGGTGCTGCGGGCCTTCGGGCACGACGTGCTCGCCTCGGGGCTGGCGGGCGGCGCGTCCGGCGAGCTGATCAGGGAGGATCTGGCTAAGTCGGGGGTGCCGACGGCGTTCACGCTGATCCGCGGCGAGTCCCGGCGCTTCTTCCGCTTCGCGGACCCGGCCGGGCCGGTTACGCGGTTCGCGGAGCCGGGCCCGTACATCACCACCGAGGAGCTCGGCCGGTTCGCGGCGGACTACCGGCGGCTGATGGCGGGTGCCGCGGCCGTCGTGCTCTGCGGCAGCCTGCCCGACGGCCTGCCGCCGGATACCTACGGCTCGCTGGTGACCTACGCCGTCGAGGCGGGCGTGCCGGTGATCCTTGACGCGGGCGGCGAGGAGTTGAAGCACGCCGTCGGCCACGGTCCCGACCTGGTGGTCGCGGAAATGAGCTCAGCCGAGCCTGGACCCGCGGGCCTCGGTGCCGCTCTGATCCGGCTGGGCGCCAGCGCGGCGGCCGTCGCCGTCGGCGGCGTGGTCCACGCGGTTACCGCCACCGGCGACTGGACCGCGCGCGTCGAGGTCACGGATGCTTACCCGGCCTGCCTGCCGGCCCGGGGCGCGCTGGTGGCGGGCCTGGTGCCCGGCCAGCTGCTCGGCTGGTCCTGGCCGGACCGGCTGAGGCACGCCCTGGCCCTGGCCGCGGGAGGCGCCGGGGCCTGGACCAGCGCGCCCGGCGGCGCGGAAGACCGGGATCATGTGGACCTGGTCGCTTATGAGCGGCTGCTTGACGCGGTACGGGTCGAGCCGTCGGCACGATGACCGCGGGTCGACTCGGCTCATCACAGTGCGCCAAATCTCGGCCCACGTCAATTTCCAGACCCAAGCTGGAATGGAGGGATCGTGTACATGTGGCGAATTAACCGCGAACATCACCATCAAGCCCAGCCGGGTACCGCTGGCTATCGGCTCCGCAGGACGACCTAAGCAATCAGGTCACGCCTGTCACCATTTCGGGGGCCGCAGACCAGTATTTCATCCAGCCCGCAGGCGCCAAGCTTGCCGCCTGGTTGGCCGGCCATAGATTCCGGAGTCAATTTCGCCATATAACTCAGGTTACGGGTTCGAGGTTAGTTCGCCCGGCCGTCTGTATTCGCAGATGGCGGTCGACTCGATTACTAAAATCGAAGTGGGGTGTTTTGTATGTACTGTAACTGGCGAATTTGCTTCGGGTGCCGCGTCAGCGGCGCCCTGGCGGCTAGGCGGCGCAGAACCCTGGTGCCCAGGGGCACCGGCCGGCCAAGGACCCCGTCCCCGGACGGGGTCCTTGGCTTATCCTGCACGGCATGGATGCCGATTACCCCAGTGAGCCCGACGTCGCCAGACTTTTCGCGCCGGTCGCCGTCGAGGAAACCTTTGCCGGGGTGCTGACCGAGGCCCGTCAGGTCCTAGGCCAGCTGGACGACCCGGTGGACGCCGAACTCTGGGGCTCCGACCTGATCGGCGCGCTGGCCTCCTCGGCCGCGGGCCAGGCCTCGCTGATGGGCACCCTCACCGGGTCGCTGGTGCCCGCCGCCGAGGCGGCGTCCACCCCAGAAGCTCTCGCTCTGCTGCGCGTCTTCGCCGCGGTCGGCTCGCCGGCCCTGCGCGCGGCTGCTGGTCAGGCGGCCGGACGGGTCAGCGCGCATGATGTGGCTGATCCGCCGTGGGCCGGCACGGTCGGCGCTCCGCAGGTCGGCGACTGCTGGCACTACGCCGACGTAGGCGGCCGCCAGGAGTCGCTGACCATGAGCTTCGCCTACGGTGACAAGCAGCATGCCGTCTGCGTGCTGATCGATCACGGCCGCGGCGGCAAGATCAGGGACAGCTGGGTCGCCAAGGGGGCCGACCTGCGTGCCGATACCGAGCGGGCGGTCGGCGGTGACCCGCTGGTGGTGTTCGAGATGATCGGCGCGCCCGACGCCCGGCGCCGCCTCGAGCGCGCCATCAGCGCGGGCGAGTGTCCAGAACAGCCCGATCAGGTCGACGACGTGGTGGCGCACCGGGCGCTGCTACGCGCCCGCCTCGACCTGCTGGCCGCGCACGGCTGACCGCCCCGTGCTGACGGGCGGTGCTGACGTGCCGTGCTGACCCTGCAGGGCTTACTCAGCCGAGGAAGTCGCGGACCATCGGCACGATCAGGTCGGTCCGCCGCATGACGCCCATGTGCGTGGCGCCCGGTAGGACCGCGAGCTGCGCGCCCGGGATCAGTGCGTGCATCTCGACCGCGTGCTCCAGGCGAACGAAGTCATGGTCGCCGAAGACGAGCAGCGTGGGCGCGCGCCGATGCCGCCGAGCTCTGCGGCGGTCCAGCCCTTGAGGCTCCCCACGGCCTGCGAGGTCTTGGCCGCGAACGCCTCGAAGTGACCGGGATCAGGCGCCAGGCGGGCGTAGGCCTCGCGCATCTGGAGGAAATCCTCAGCGGTAGGCATCCGGGTGGAGGTGGCGTGCTGGGCCGGATCCGAGATCTCCGCGTGGAACCCGTCGCTGGCGTAGCTAACGGAGGCGAGAATGACCCGGCTGACCCGGTCCGGATGATCCAGCGCCAGCTGCAACGCCACCCCGCCGCCGAGGCTGAAGCCGAGCACGTCGGCCTGGCCGATGCCCAGGTGGTCGAGCAGGGCGGCCACGTCACCGGCCAGGTAGCGCAGGTCGATATCCCGGTCGATGTCGGCGGTGCGCCCGTGTCCCTGCAGTTCGGTCGCGATGATCTGGCGGTCGGTGGTCAGTTCGGGCCAGAGGTCGCCGAACGACAAGTCGATGGTCATCAGCCCGCCGTGCAGCAGCATGAGCGGCCGCCCCGTGCCGTGCACTTCGTAGTACATCTTCAGTCCGTTGACCGGCGCGTATCCCTGGGTCATGACGACATCCTCCTCGGTCGGCTCGCAGTCAAGACGATCGGGGGCACCGATGTTCATCGGTCAGCGGATCCGTCAGGGCGTGAGCGCGAGCGTCGCCCCGGCGGCATCCAGCAGACGGTGCGGGCCGGCCGCTCCGGGCAGCCTGGCCAGGTCGCCCCGGACCCGGGCGCATGGCCCCTGCGGTCCGGCCAGCGTCAGGCCGTCGGCCTCGATCGCCAGGAGATCGTCGTCGTGGCGCAGTAGCACTGGCCCATCTCGTTCGGCCGAAATGGCCACCCGGCCCGCCCGCAGGCCGTCCAGGACCTCAGCCGGCTCCTCGCCGGCGGCCTCGACCCACGTGGTCGGGCGCCCGGGCGGGGCGTCGGACCCCGGCTGGTGCCAGTCGCTGCCACCGACCGGGATCGCCCCGGCGTCCCAGGCCAGCCACCAGGACAGCGGAGTGGTCCAGCGCCGGTCGAGCCAGCTCCAGTGCCAGACCTCGATCAGCGGCGGGCGGCGGCGCATCGGGTGGACCCAGCTGACCGGCCCGGCGAACGGGTGGTTGACCGACAACAGGCCGCCTGCCGCTTCGGTGGCGTCCAGCCAGTCGTCCGGCTCCCGGCGGAAGTCGATCCAGCCGATCTCGCCGAGCGCTCCGGCGTGCCCGCCGTCTGTCGTCACCTCCTGGCCGGGCAGCAGCGTGATCCCGTACCGCCGGGACGCCGCGGCCAGTTCGGCGTGGTGGCTGACCGTGTTGTGGTCGGTGACCGCGATGAAGTCCAGGCCACGTCCGGCCGCGAGGACGGCCAGTTCGGCGACGGTCAGCACGCCGTCCGAGTGCACGGTATGTGTGTGCAGGTCACCGGCTAGCCAGCGACGGCCGTCGGCGGCCGGCAGGGCCCGGCGCGGCGGCCGGTCCCCGGG
>JBAUAY010000321.1:0-9280 GCA_049676235.1 Streptosporangiaceae bacterium | reverse complement strand
CCCCCGAGGCGGTCAGCAGGTCCAGGCTCACCACGTTGTCGGCCGCGCGGCCGTACCTCAGGGCCCGCGCGCCGCAGGCGGTGTTGCCAATCGAGCCGCCGATGCTCGCCCGCGCGTGCGTGGACGGGTCCGGGCCCAACCGCAGCCCGTGCCCAGCCGCGGCCGCGGTGATGTCGTCCAGGATCGCGCCGGGCTCGACGACCGCGGTACGCGCCTCGGGGTCCACCGAGAGCACCCGGTTCAGGTGCCGGGAGAAGTCGAGCACGATGCCGGAGCCGACCGCGTTGCCCGCGGTAGAGGTGCCGCCGCCGCGGCTGGTGACCGGCAGGCCAAACCGGGTGGCGATGCCCAGCGCGGCGGCCGCCTCCTCGACGTGCCTCGGGAAGACCACCACGCTCGGCACGACCCGGTAGTTCGACGCGTCGCTGGCGTACTCGGCCCGGCGCCGGGCCGAGTCGTCAACCTCGCTCAGCCCGGCGTCGCGCAGTGCGGCGGCCAGGTCACGTGGCGGCACGGCCGACGCCGTCGCGCCCCCGGCGCGTGTGGTGGTCATGACCCCGGATGCTATCTCCCGAGCGTGACGAGAGACCGGACCTGCTCGCTGGCGGGCCGCAGCTCCGGCTGCGGCCGTGCCGGCCGCGGCGGCTGGTACCGCGGCAACGGGATGCGGATCTCGAGGCTGTCCGGGGACCGGCCGACGACCGTATCCGGCCAGTGACCGATGATCATGGCGAGTACCCGCCGGTTGCTGGGTAGCACGTCCATCGCCAGCGACGTCACGCCTCGGGCCTGAGCCCGGCTGATCAGCGCGCGCATCAGCGCCGCGCCCACGCCCCGGCGCTGCCACGCGTCGGCGACCACCACGCCAATGTCGGTTGTCAGGCCGCCGCAGGGGTCCTCGGGCCCATCCGCGGCCATGGCGTGCCCGACGGTGACGCCGTCGGCGACGGCGACTATGGCGTCGACGTTGGCGGGCCCGCCGGACAGCAAGTGGAACAGGCCGCAGGCGGGCGTGACCGGAGCGAAGAACCTGAGATAGCGGCTCTCGACGGACAGTTCGGCGAAGAAGTCGCTGAGCGCGGCCAGATCCTCCGGGCCCACCGGCCGGATAGCGGCGGTGACATGGCCATTGGCTTGCCCTAGCTGGGTTCGGTCCACGAACTCAGCATGCCCTGGAATTGCTGAGTCTGTCAAATAGATTTAGCATGCGGTCATGGGAAGGTCCTGGATGCTGGAATACGACACGGCCAACTGCGCCATCGGTGCGGCGGTGGGGATCCTCGGTGAGCGGTCAACGTTCCTGGTGCTGCGCGAGGCGTTCAACGGCGTGCGCCGTTTCGGCGACATGCAGCGCCGCACCGGCATACCCCGGCAAGTGCTCAGCCAGCGTCTGGCCCGCCTGGTGGCGGAGGGCATGCTGCGCAAGGTGCGCTATCGGGAGATCGGCCAGCGCAGCCGGGACGAGTACCGGCTCACCGACAAGGGCCTCGACCTCTATCCGGTGCTGGTGGCGCTGATGGAGTGGGGCGACCGGTATGAGGGTGACGCGGCCGGCCCGCCGGTCGTGCTGCGGCATCGCGACTGCGGCGAGCCGGTCCGGCTGCAGCTGACCTGCGAGGCGGGGCATGTGCTTGAATCGGCCCGCGAGGTTACCCCGGTGCCCGGCCCGGGAGCCCGCAAGATCGCCTGACGGCCAGGCGGCGGATGGGCGTAGGGTTCTGCCATGCTCTTTCCTACCTCCCTGGTCGGGAGCTATCCGCAGCCGGACTGGCTGATCGACCGTTCCCGGCTCGCCGGCCGGTTCCCGCCGCGGGTGCGGGCTCGGGAGCTGTGGCGGGTCGATCCCGCCTACCTGGAGGAGGCGCAGGGCGACGCCACGGTGCTGGCCATCCGGGCCCAGGAGGAGGCGGGCCTGGACATCCTCACCGACGGCGAGATACGGCGGGAGAGCTATTCCAACCGGTTCGCGACCGCGCTGGACGGCGTGGACATTGACAACCCCGGCACGGCGCTTGACCGCAGCGGTCACCCGAATCCGGTGCCGCGGGTTACCGGACCGGTCCGCCGACGGCATCCCGTCGAGGTAGAGGACCTGAAGTTCCTGCGCGCGAACACCAGCCGGACCATCAAGATCACCGTTCCCGGGCCGTTCACTATGGCGCAGCAGGCGCAAGACGACTACTACGGCAGCACCGAATCCCTCGCCCTCGGGTATGCCGAGGCGGTCGGCGAGGAGGTCCAGGACCTGTTCGCGGCCGGCGCCGACATCGTCCAGCTGGATGAGCCTTACCTGCAGGCCCGCCCCGAGCCAGCGCACCGCTACGGCGTGAAGGCCATCAACCGGGCGCTCGAGGGCGCATCCGGCACCACGGCGGTCCACCTGTGCTTCGGTTACGCCGCCATCATCCACGAGCGGCCCGCGGGCTATTCGTTCCTGCCGGAGCTGGCCGATTGCAGCTGCGACCAGATTTCGATCGAGACCGCTCAGTCCGGCCTGGACTGCTCGGTGCTGGCCGCACTGGACGGCAAGACCATCATCTTGGGCGTGCTCGACCTGAACGACCTGACGGTCGAGTCGCCGGAGACGGTGATGGCCCGGGTCCGGCGGGCTCTGCCGTACGTACCGGCCGACCGCCTGGTGCTGGCCCCGGACTGCGGCATGAAATACCTGCCGCGCGACGTCGCCTTCGGCAAGCTAACCGCGTTGACGGCGGCGGCAGGCAGGCTACGCGCCGAGATGAGCCCTATCGTTTGAGGGCCACGCCGCCCCACATGGCCGAACGTGCCTTGGCCTCGAGCTCGGACGCGGGCCGCCATCGCGGGACCGGGACCACGCCCGGATCCAGGAGTTCCAGGCCATCGAAGAAGTGCGTGACCTCGGCGTGGCTGCGATGCCGCTGGGTCTCCCGAGCGAGACGGTTGTAGCGCCTGGCTGCTTCGGCCATCTGCTCGGCCTCGATGTCCGAAGCCACCTGGGACAACGCCAGATAGCTCCCGGCGGGAACCGCCGCCATCAGCTGCTTGATGATCCCGCCGGGGTCGTCCTGGTCACCGATCAGGTGCATGATGGCGATCAGCATGACCGCGACCGGGCGGGAGAAGTCCAGGGTTCGCGCCGCCTGCGCCAGGAGCTTCTCCGGGTCACGCAGGTCGGCGTCGATGTAGTCCAGGGCGCCCTGCGCGGAACTGGTGAGCAGCGCCTGGGCGTGCAGCAGCACGACCGGGTCGTAATCCACGTAGACCACGCGGCAGCCGGGCGCCACGGACTGCGCTACCTCGTGGGTGTTGTTCGAGGCCGGGATGCCGGTGCCGATGTCGAGGAACTGCCGGATCCCGGCCTCTGCGGCCAGAAACCGCACCACCCGGGCCAGGAACGCGCGGTTCGCGCGCACCGAGGCGACGATGCCGGGGTAGGCCTGGATTACCGCGTCGCCGGCCGCGCGGTCGGCGGCGAAGTTGTCCTTGCCGCCCAGCCAATAGTCATGTACCCGGGCACTGTGGGCCACGCTGGTGTCGATGACGCGCCGGGCACCGCCATCAGCGTTGCCCTGGGCCGCCGCCTGTTCCGTGCCGGACATCGATGCGCCTTCCGGTGAAGTTACCGCCGTCGCGAATATAGCGCGTGCCGGGCCTCTGCACGGAAAGCCCCCCACCGAGCTGATCCGGAGAGCACAATAATGCGGTGACTTATGGCCAGGTAGGAGCGGTGTGCCCGCAATGCGGCAGCGCCGCCGCCGTGCATTCGATCGAGGAACTGGCGGCGATGGCCAGGACTCAGCTGGGCGGGTACCCGCCGGGATTCCAGCCGCCGCTGCCGTCCGGGTTCCCTTCGCCGCCACCATCGACGGGTTTTCCTTCACCGCCGCCGTCGACGGGTTTCCCTTCACCGTCGGAATCAGGGTTTCCTTCGCCGTCGGACTCAGGGTTTCCTTCGCCGCAGCCTTCGTCGGGGTTTCCGGCGCCGCCTCCGCCTCCGCCTCCGCCGGAGTATCCGCAAGGGTCGTGGCAGGGGCCGCCGCCTGGATACACCGGTCAGCGGCGTCCCGGCAGGTCGTCAGGCAGCTGGGAGAGCAGCGGCGATGACTCCTCGATCGAGGACGCCGTGGCGGATATCGTCATGACCGCGGCCACGAAGTTCATCGGCCGGGCGATCGGCCGCCGGGTGAAGCGTGCCTACGACGAGCGGGTGGCGCCGGCCATGGCCGCCAAGCAGGAGTCCAGGCTGCGCGAGCAGATCGCGATCGCCGAACGGCATCCTGATCTGCGGGCGTGCCTGACCGATCAGGTGGTCTTCCTGGCCGGCGGCAGCCGGGTGCTGCCCATGTCCGGCATTACCAGGGGGATCACCGTCGAGCAGGCCGATGCTGTGGTGGCGCAGCTGCGGAACGGCTGATCCGGGTCAGGGGCGAGCCCGGCTCACCGTGCACTTGGGCCCGGTCGGGAGAAGTGCGTCTCCGGACGCTCGAGCAGTTGGCCGTCGACGAACGTGTCGACCTTCTCGTTGTAGAAGGCGATCATGCCGGTGATGGGCAGCAGCTGGCGGGTGGGAAAGTCGTACGCCCAGGCCAGGTCCTTGTGCACGGTGCCGCCGAGCTGGACCGCCCAGTAGCCGCTGGTCGTCCCCTTGTAAGGGCAGGCGGTCACCGTGTCGGTGGGAATCAGATGCTCGAAGCAGACATCGGTGCGGCTGACGTAATAGCGCGTCGGCAGCCCGGTCTCGAACACCATCACCGGGGCAGCCGAGTCGGCCAGCACCACCCCGTCAAGTTCCACCCGCACCGGGCGGTTGGAACGCAGCGCGTCGACCCGCGTGTACGGGCTGCGCGGATGCACGAACACCTGCTCGTCCTCCTCGAACCAGGCGTCCAGCGCAGCCCACTCGAAGCGGACGGTGCCGCCTAGCCCGTCGACCGCGGACTCGGTGATCAGCCGGGCCGCCCGTGGCCGGTGCACCTCGCCGACGCGCAGGCCGTGCAGCTCGGCGACCCCACGTCCGGTCCGCTGGGTATGTCCCTCGGTAACCAGCAGATCGGGGCGGACGTCGGCCAGCGGAATGTAGTACTGCGGGTAGTTCGGCCACTCCCAGACATACAAGCCCCGGGTCGTGTCGAACACCTTCTCCCCCGCGAGGTAGGCGCGGATGCGACGCGGCGCCGGCTCGACGTGGTTCACCGGTGTGATCACGGCTGGATAATCGTTCACGGCCGCTCCTGACGCGGGTCATGGCACGGCGGCATCCGCCGTCGTGGTCAGGGTTCGTTTCCTGATTTCCTCGGTCATCACGGTACTCGGGCTCCGGGCTCCGGGCTTGTCGGGCGCCTCGGCGATGGCCACCGCGACCAGGTCGGTGTAGGCATCTTGCCGGAGCCGGGTAAGCAGGCTCTGCGCGGTGTTCTTCAGCCCGGCCTGGACCGTGGCGGCGGACAGGCCCGCCACGCCCAGCACGCCGAACAGCGCCTTGAGGAACGCGTTGCCTGAGCCGGAGACGATCAACGTGATGAGCGCGATCACCAGGGCAAGGCTGACCGCTGCGGTGACGAGCTGGATCCACAGCGCCCGGAGGGCGCGAAAAGGTGCGTGCCAGTTCTGGAACACCGCGTACGGCTTGATCAACGTGGACGGGTCCTGTCCCATGATCAGCAGCTCATACCAGCGCCGCAGCTGCTGGTAGAGGCAGTCCTGCGCGCCGGCGCGCCACTGCGGGTCGCCGGCCACGGACTGCCACAGGCGCAGCGTGCCGGCCAGCGCGGGGCAACAGTACGGGTTGAAGTAGCCGGACAGGCGCCCGGCCAGCCTGGCCAGCTCGTTGCAGCGTTGCGGGCCGAGCAGGAAGACCCAGCAGTCCGGCGCCGGCGGGTCACACCCGGCCGACGGGTCGAGCGCCCAGTAGACCTCGGCCAGCCCGCGGCCGAGCTGGTAAGCGGCGGATTGAGTCCCTGATTGGGCGGACAGGAAGTCCTGCGTGTGCGCGTCGAGCTGAAAGATACCCAACGCCAGCGCCTGCCAGGCGTCCGGCGCGGCCGAGGGGTCGGCCTCAGCCAGGGCCTTGGCCTGCTGGTCGATGTAGTCCGCCTGATTGCGCTGCTGCTGGCCGTCGACCGTTATGGTGTCGACACCCAGATCGCGGGCCAGCTTGTGCAGCACGACCTGGGCCTCGATCCGCAGCTCCTCCGGTGTCCGCTCCATGCGCAGCGGCAGCACATGGCCGTGCCGGTCCGGCAGGCTATCGGCCGGGGGAACCGGGCCGCCGGGCCGGTTCCGGCCGCGTACCTCGGCCACGTACCAGCCCAGGCGCAACGCGCTGAGTACCTCGGCTGAATCCTCGGGTGCCGCCACTGACCCTCCCCTGGCTGAGCCGCATCCTATACGTCGAGGACGAACCGGGCGGCCGGGTTTAGCCAGGCCAGGGTTTCCGGGCGGATGTATCTCCTCTGGTCGAGTTGCTGCCTGTTGACGCGACGGGTGAAGTAGGAGTGCAGCGCGCGACGGGGCCGGTCGCTGCGGTTCAGGGTGCCCCCGTGCCACAGGTGGCTGTTGAAGACGACGACGGTGCCGGCCGGCGCGATCAGCTGAACCTCGTCGGGGTGAGCGGCGGCGGGGTCGGGCAGCGCCTCGCGCGCGGGCCGCCCAGCCCGGTGCGAGCCGGGCACCACCCGGGTGGCGCCGTTGTCGGCGGTGAAGTCGTCGAGCAGCCAGATCGAGTTGCAGACCTGGTAGCCAGCAGCCGGGACCGGCCCGCCGAAGTCGGCGTGCAGCGGCTGGCGGCCGTGGCCGGGCAGCGCGGCCCGGAAGTTGAGCGAGGAGAGCTTGAAGTCGCCCAGTACGTGCGCAATGCAGGCCAGCACCCTGGGGTGGGTGAAGCAGGGCTGGAACATCGGGTCCTTGTTGATGAGATCGGCGAGCCGGTCGGCCCCGGCCTCCTGATGGACCTCGATCCCGGCCTGGTCACCCTCGGCGGCCAGCAGTTCGGCTAGCCGGGCCCGGATCGCCGTGAGCTGACCGGCGGACAACACGCCTGGCAGCGGCGCGTAACCGTCGCGGTCGAGCTGATCCCTGGTATCCGGGTCCAGGCTGGCCTCGGTCACGCCGAGCCCGGCGAGCGCGGTCGCCATGTCCATGCCTGCACCTTAATGGCCGCAGAAACCAGGCCCGTTCGGGATAAATGTCTGATGACCGCGCGGGTCCGGGGCGAGCGACAGATAGCAGTGGCTGAGCGGCAGGATCCGGTCATCGGGGCCGAGGCCGCACGCCGGCAGGTGCCCGGCCGCCCGGTCTATCTTGTCATCGTCCAGCGGTGGGGCCGCCTGTCCACCGGATGTCCGGCCGAAGCTAGCTAGTCGGTCGATGGTTCTTCGCGCGGGTCAGCGTCAGCATCAGGTGGGAGGAAGGCATGACCGATCACCTGAAGGAACCATCGCCGGCACCGGCACCGACGTCGCCCGCGGCGCCGGCCCATCGTGCGCATCCGGTGCGGACGATGGCCGTCGATATCGTGGCTCCAATTGCCCTGTACTACGGCATCCGCGCCGCAGGGGGCAGCGTGTGGCTGGCCCTGGTCGCCGGCGGCGTGGCACCCGCCGTCAGTGCGCTGGCCGGACTCCTGGCCCGCAAGCGCATCGACATGACGGGCGTGGTGATGCTGGCCGCCCTGGCGGCCAGCGCGGCGTTCTCGCTCATAACCGGAAGTCCCCGGGCGCTGCTAGCCCGCGATGGCCTGGTGACGGCGGGCTGGGCCGGGTACATGTACCTGAGCCTGCTCGCCCGGCGGCCGGCCACCTTCACGGTGTCACGGCCGCTGCTCGAGGGTCGGCGCGTCTTCGACCCCGCTACTCGTCACTGGGTCCGGCCGGTCGGCCACTCGTGGGATGACCTGTGGCAGCGACTGCCCCGGTTCCGCTGGATCTGGTGGATCTGCACAGTCATCTGGGGTACGGCCGTCCTGACCGACGCGGTCATTCGCGTCATCGTGGCGGTTACCCTTCCGATCAGCGTCGTCCCGGCGATAGGCGGCGCGCTGTGGCCGGTTACGTTCATCATGCTCCAGGTCGCGACGAACGTCTTCTTCGCTCGATCCGGCTTCTGGCGCATCTTGCGGACCGGGGCCTTATGCGGAACGAGCCGCAGATCGCGCCCACCGCCGACCTTGGGGCCTTGTCTAGACGGGGTAGCGGGTTGGTTCGGTGGTGTATTGCCGGCCGGATGGGCTGATCCACTGGAAGGTGCCGTCGGGGAGCTGATCGACCTTCCACCGGGGGTGCTGCTTGAGCCGGTGGTCGTGCCGACACTTGGGACCGCCATTGCACAAGCAGCTCCTTCCACCGGCCTCGTATGGGATGTTATGTTCGAAATCAGCCTGAGTGGAGGGCCTACGGCAGACCGGCCCGGTGCAAGTGGCGTACCGGATCTGGGACAGGTGGCGGAGCTTGACCCCGGGGTCGTGGCCCTTGGCCTCATACCGGTGGTCGCATTGCTCGGTGGCGATCGGGTCCAGCGCGACTAGCAGGTCTGGCCGTTCTCCCCCAGTCCGCAGCCGCCAAGTGCCGTAGCCTCCCGGTGGACCGTGCTGACCCCGGGCTATGAAGGAGAACTCCGGCCCGGAAGTGCCGCTGGTCCCGCGGGGCGGATCGCGCCCGTTCCGCCGGCCGGGTTTCCGGCGTTTCTCACGCCCCGTGGGTTCGGGCCGGGCGCAGCCGTGGCCGATGGCGTGCCCGTCCTGATCGGTCACGGTCACGCACCAGGTCGTCTTGGGGCGGCCGGCGGCGGCGCGAGCCAGGTCCCGGGCGAGCCACGGGTCGATCGGCCCGATGCCGGGGATCTCGGCGGGCCGGTCGGCCAGGTCCAGCAGGGTCGCGAGCGGGACTGTCAGGGTGATCCGCCCGGCGAACCCGGCCGGCACCACACCGCTTCCTGGCGGCCGCCCCGGCTCGCTGCTGTTCGGCCCGGCTGCGGCGTCCTGCCCAGCTGCCGTGTCCGGGCCGGGCCGGGAGTCCTTGTCCAGCAGCAGATCCAGGTAGGCGCGGGCCCGCAGCACGTCCATGTCGCCGTCCAGCCCGGCCTTCTTCAGCTCCCGGGCCCAGGCGGTAATGCGCTGATCGGCGGCCAGCACCTCGGCCGGGGGGAGCTCGCGGCCCATCAGGGCGGCGTTCCCGGAGTCCTCGGCCCACCGCTGCACCCGGGCATCCCGGGCGGCCTGCTCCCGCCGCTTCCTGGCCTTCTCGGGGGCGACGTCCATCACCGCGCGGGCGATCGCGGCCCGCAGCCCGCCCGGGGTCAGCCGCCC
>JBAUAY010000320.1:0-5912 GCA_049676235.1 Streptosporangiaceae bacterium | reverse complement strand
GAGGTAGTCAGGTTCTGTGCCATACCTTCACCATCGCCGAAACAGCCCCGCACGCGATGGCAAACATTGCGCCAGCAGGCCCTTATGGTGCAATGCCGTTGTGCGATCGAAGCTATAAGCTGTATTTCATGCCCGAGCATGTTCCGGACAGGGTAGATCGTGCCATCCTGGCCACGCTCCAGCGCGACGGCCGGATGGCCAACGTCGATCTCGCGGACGCCGTCTCGCTGTCGCCGTCGGCCTGCCTGCGCCGCGTGAAGGCGCTGGAGGCCAGCGGCATCATCGCCGGGTACCGCGCGGAGCTGAGCAGACAGCAGGCCGGGCTCGGCCTGACCGTGTTCATCGGCCTGAAGGTCGAGGGGCACTCGCAGGAGAGCTCGTCCCGGATCGAGCAGGCCCTGCTGGCCATTCCCGCGATCGTCGCCTGCTACCTGGTCTCCGGAAGCAGCGACTTCCTGGTGGAGGCCGCCGTGCCGGACCTCGCGGGCTACGAGCAACTGCTCCTCGGGCAGATCCTCACGATCCCGTCCGTGGTCGAGGGCCAGAGCACGTTCGCGATCCGGACCGTCCTCAGCCGCGGCCCGCTGCCCCTGGACCACTGGCGGGGCCAGCCAGGCCGCTAACCAAGGAGCAGCTCAGAAGAACTCGAAGTACTCCCGCATCTCCCAGTCGCTGACGTCCTGGCCGTCCGGCATGGGGAGCTCGGCCAGCGCGACGGTGTACCGCCCGATCTCGAAGCGCTTCATCATGACCAGATAGGAGATCAGCGCGTCGCCGAACTCCCTCCGGTAGAACGGGTCCGCGTCGAGCGCGTCCACCGCCTCGGCCAGCGACGCCGGCAGCGGCGGCGCCTCGATCGTGTACGGGTCGGCTTCGGCCGGCGGCGGGGGCTCCACGCCGCGGCGGATGCCGTCCAGGCCCGCCGCGATGTTCGACGCCATGTAGAAGTACGGGTTCGCGGCCGGCTCGCCGAGCCGCATCTCCACATGACTGCTGGTGTCGCCGGGCGAGCCCTGAACCCGGACCAGAGCGCCACGGTTCTCGATCGCCCAGCACACGCGGTCGGGGGCGAACGAATAGGGCCGGAACCGCTTGTAGCCGTTGACCGTCGGCGCCGCGAACACGGTCATCGGCACCGTGTGCTCGAGCAGCCCGGCGACGTACTGCCGGCCGAGAGCGGACAGCGCCGCCGACCCGCTGGCGAACGCGTTCGAGCCGTCCGCGCGGGACAGCAGCGACTGGTGCAGGTGCCAGCCGGAGGAGAAGAAGTTCGGCAGCGCGGGCCGGCACATGAACGTGGCCAGCAGCCCGCGCCGCTGGCAGACCTGCTTGACCGTCGACCGGAACAGCACCGCGGCGTCGGCCGCGGCCAGCCCGGCTACGGGTGCGAAGCTGAACTCAAGCTGGCCGGGGCCCCACTCGTCCTCGATCGACCGCGGCGGCAAGCCGACGTCGAAAAGGGCGTCCCGCACGGCCTCCAGCGTGTCGCCCATGCCGTCCAGCCGCACCTCGGACAGGAACTGATAGCCCCGCTCGAACACGCTGACCGGCGGCGGTGGCGGGGTGAAGCCGGCGTTCTCCGGCGCGAGCTGCTCCGGCGAGCGGATGACGACAGAGAACTCGACCTCGATGCCGGCCAGGTAGTCATACCCGGCCGTGGCCAAGTCGCCCAGCATCCGGCGGAGCAATCCGCGGCCGTCGAGCGGCATCGGCTGCCCGTTGCCGAAGTAGACGTCGCACAGCATCCATCCGGTTCGGTCTGCCCATGGCAGCACCCGGAAGGTGGCCGGGTCGGGCACCACGACCACGTCGGGGAAACCGGTGAACTCCTCGATGCCGAAGCCGCCGCCGCGGGCGAACGCGGGCACGAACACCTGGTTGCCGGTGTCCAGGCTGTAGATGGCGCCGGAGAAGTCGAGCCCGTCGGACATCGCGGCGATGGCGGCGTCGGGGGACAGCATCTTGCCGCGCGGCACGCCGTGCTGGTCGACGACCGCCAGCCGAACGGTCCGCAGGCCAAGTTCGCGGATCCGGGCCGCGACCTCCTCCACCACGGCCGACCGCTCGGCAGTGGCCGGCCCGTGCTCCGCCAGCCCATAACGGGCTACGAATCCCGGCTGGCCGACGCCGGAAAGACCCGGAGTATCGGTGCTCACCCGGCTTAGCTTAGGTGCGGCGCCAGCCCGAACGCGGCGAAAATCCGCTCGGTGTCCAGGAAGAATGTCAGGCGGCTGATCCGGCCGCCGGACACCTCGTGTACCTGCAGCGCCCACGGCATGTGGCCGCCGTCCGGGTCCGGCTTGTACTGCGCCCACGCCTGGACGCCGTTGACCTGGCCCGCCGGCACCATGATCGAGCCCGCGCACTGGCTCGGCGACGGCTCGACCATCCAGCGGGTGATGTTCTCGGCGCCCCTGACCCACATGGCGTACGGCGGCATCGTCATCAGCGCGTCGTCATGCAGCAGCGTGACCAGCTGTTCCATGTCGTACCGCTGGAACGCGTCGACGTACTTGGTCAGCAGCTCGCTCTGGTCTGAATCCACCGAGGTCGGCCGCTGCTCCTCGGGCAGCGCGGCGAGCGTGGCCCGGGCCCGCTGCAGCGCGCTGTTCACGGCGGCCACGCTGGTGCTCAGGGTCGCCGCCGCCTCGGCCGCGGGCATCCGCAGCACCTCGCACATGATCAGCGTGGCCCGCTGCCTGGCCGGCAGGTGCTGCAGCGCGGTTACGAACGCCAGCCTGATCGTGTCCCGCGCCACCGCGATGTCGGCGGGGTCGCCGTGCTCCGGCACGACCTTGTCGTCGGCGATGGGGGAGATCCAGATGTCGTCCGGGTGCCAGCCGCCGAGCAGCGCCTCGACCGGCGGCGAGGCCGGCCCGAGGTCGATCGGCAGCGCCCGCCGCTGCCGCCCGCGCAGCATGTCTAGGCAGATGTTGGTGGCGATCCGGTACAGCCACGACCGCACGCTCGACCGGCCCTCGAACCCGTCGGCCGCACGCCAGGCCCGCAGCATCGTCTCCTGCACGGCGTCGTCGGCCTCGAAACCCGACCCCAGCATGCGGTAGCAGTAGCCGGTCAGCTCCCGGCGGTACTGCTCAATCGCGTCCGGGCTGACCTCAACATGTGCGGTAGGCGACATAGTTCCTCACCCTACGTCGGCCCCCTGACATTTCTAGCCCGGCTCCATCCCGTACCTGCTCATCAGCTCGACTTCGGCCTCACGCGACGGCGGCTCACCGCAGGCCCAGAGCTGGTGCAGTTCTTCGAAATAGGCATCCATGGCCGGGGCGTGCAGGACCAGCAGCCGGGCCGGCGAATCACTGGAGTTCCCGAACGTATGCGCCGCTCCCCGCGGCACCAGCAGGAAATCCCCGGCGCCACCGGTCAGCTCGGCGTCATCCAGCCGGAAGGTAATCGTCCCGTCCAGCACGAAGAACGCCTCCGAGCAGTTGACGTGCCGGTGCGGCGGCGGGGTGCGGGCGCCCGGCGGCACGGTGCGCTCCATGAGCGAGAAGTCGCCGCCGGTCTGGTCGGCGACGGCCTTGAACGCCATCACGTTCCCGCGCGCGGTCAGCAGGTGACCCTGCCCCGATGGCACGATGCTGGTCATGACCCCTATTCTGCCCATGTGAGCGACCTGCTGGCCGACGCGGTAGCCGAGTTGTACGAGGCCGACCCGGACGGCTTCACCGAGCGCCGCGCCGAACTCGCCGCCGCGGCCCGCGACGCGGGGGAGCCGGCCGCGGCTAAGCAGATCACGGCGTTGCGCAAGCCCACTCGTTCGGCCTGGGTAGTGAACCGCCTGGTCCGCTCGGACCCAGACGTCAGGTCCCGGCTCGACGCGCTGGCCGCCGACCTGCGGGCCGCGGCCGGATCCGCCGAGGGCGCGAGGATCAGGGAGCTGACCGCGGCCCGGGCCCGGCTGGTCGACGAGCTCACCCGGTCGGCCCTGCGAGTCTCGGAGCTTCCCGCGCCGCCCGCGGCGTTGCGCGAGGAGGTGACCGCCACCCTCGACGCCGCCATCGCCGACCCGGAGGTGGCCGCCCGCCTGGGCACCCTGGTCCGCGCCGCGCACTGGGCCGGATTCGGCCTAGCCCCGCTCACTGAGGGGGCCCCCGCTCCCGCTCCGGCCAGGAAGACCAAAACCCCGGCGCCGGCTGAGTCGGAAACCGCGCGCGAGGACCGCCGCCGGGAGAAGATCATGGAGGCCGAACGGACCTTGGCTCAAGCCGATCAGGACGTCGAAGCCGCCACCGCGGCCGAACGCGACCTGGAAGAGGCCGTCCGCCACCTGGAAGCCGAACTCGCCGACGCACGTCAGCGCCTCGCCGAGGCGCGGCGGCAGTCGTACCGGGCCGAGTCCAGGCAGCAGCGGGCGTCTCGGCAACTCAGCAGGCTCCGGGAGTAAACCCTTCCGGCCAGCTACCGAGCACGGCGCGAGCCGAACCCGGCCGGTCGCGCGGCCTACCTGCCGGGTCCGTCCGTTACCCGTTCCGCGGGCGGCGGCGGACCCGGCGGCGTTCCGTCGCCGAACGGCCGCCCGCCAAGTTCCTCACGCCGGTGCGGGGTGAGCCAGCCGGACAGATCGGGCCCGGCCGGGACGATCTTGGACGGGTTCAGGCCGGTGTGCACCAGGTAGTAGTGCTCCTTGGTCTGCGCGAAGTCGATCGTGTCGCCGAAGCCGGGCGTCTGGTACAGGTCGCGTGCGTACGCCCAGAGCACTGGCATCTCGGTGAGCTTGTTCCGGTTGCACTTGAAGTGGCCGTGATAGACGGCGTCGAACCTGACCAGCGTGGGCCATAGCCGGACGTCCGCCTCGGTGATCGTGTCCCCGGCCAGGTAGCGGCGGGTGGCGAGCCGCTCGGACAGAGCGTCGAGCCGGGCGAACAGCTTGTCGTAGGCCTCCTGGTAGGCGTCCTGCGTGCTGGCGAACCCGCACTTGTACACGCCGTTGTTCACGTCCTCGTAGACCCCGGCGCTGATCTCCTCGATCTCGTCGCGCAGCCTGTCCGGGTACAGGTCGGGCACGCCCGGCCGGTGGAACGCCGTCCACTCGTGCTCCAGGTCCAGGGTGATCTGCCGGTAGTCGGCGGTCACCACCGCGCCCGCGGCGACCTCTACGATGGCCGGGACGGTGACGCCCCGGTCGTAGCCGGGCACCGCCTTCTCATAGGCCTCCCGGAGCCAGTGGATGCCAAGCACCGGGTCGACCTCGCCCGGGTCCAGGTCGAACGTCCAGCTCCGCCAGTCGTGCTCAGGCCCGCAGATCCCCATCGACAGCGCCGGCTCGAGCCCGAGCAGCCGCCGCACGATCATGGTCCGGTTGGCCCACGGGCACGCCCGCGCCACCACCAGCCGGTACCGCCCCGCCTCGGCCGGGAAGGTGCCCTCCCGCCCGTCGGCCGTGATCCGGCCGTCCAGGTACCTGGTATCCCGTACGAACTCTCCCGTAGCGCCCACCCTATCGACGCTACCTCATTGCTCCCGTTTTCAATTACCCACCTCGTGAGGGGGCGGCGCGCAGGGTGCGCCACATCACAGTCACGTTCTCAGGATGATACTGGCGCAGCTTATTAGGTTAGCCTAAGCTAAGTCCGGCCTGAGTCACGGAGTGCGACGGTAACCACTGGGAAGGGTAGATGACCATATGATGCGCCGCCTCATGATGCGCTGGAGGATCGTCACCGTGGCCGCCGTGACCTGCGGTGCGCTCGCCGCGAGCGGGGTGCTGACCGGCTGTAGTTCGTCAGCGTCGTCAGACCCGCCCGGGCAGTCGATCACTTTGTACAGCGGCCAGCACGAGCAGACCGTCGACGGGCTGGTGACCGCGTTCGAGAAGCAGACCGGGATCACCGTCAACGTTCGCAATGACGACGAGGACACGCTCGCCAACCTGATCGCGGTGCAGGGGT